>JABJCF010000201.1 GCA_018665625.1 Nitrospina sp.
AATGGGCCGCAGGTCGGTCAAATTTTTCTTCAACAGGAGTTGACCAAACATGCGTTTCCCCGGCAAGTCACGTTGGATATCTGCGTTGCTGACAGCCAGGGGAGAATCGGGTACATTCTACAAAATGTTTTCGATAATGTTTGCCAGGAGCGGGGAATCAATAAAAGATCGTTTGCGGTGATCACACAGGTCATTGTGGATATGGAGGACCCGGCTTTTAATCGTCCTTCAAAACCCATCGGTGTTTTTTACTCTCAAGAGGAAGCCGAAAATTTAACCGAAGAACGAGGCTGGGTGTTGATCGAGGATTCGGGCAGGGGTTTTCGTCGGGTGGTAGCTTCTCCAGATCCTTTAGAGATTGTGGAAAAAAAGATATTTCATGAAATTCTTCAGGCGGGTTTCATAGGCATAGGCGGCGGCGGTGGAGGTATTCCTGTTATTAGAGAATCGAATGGAGAATTAAACGGGGTCGAAGCAGTTATTGACAAAGACAAAACAAGTGCCCTTTTGGCCAGTGAAGTGGGGATAGAGCAACTCGTTATATTGACGGAGGTCGATTATGCCTTCCTAAACTTTAAATCAGCTCAACCGCAGCCCATTAAAAAAATACCTGTAAGTAAAATGGAATCTTATTTAGAGCAGGGTGAGTTTATGGAGGGAAGCATGAAGCCCAAGGTTGAGGCGGCGATAGATTTTGTAAAAAAGGGCGGTCAAAAAGCCATCATCGCCAACCTGTATGATTTGCTTCCGGCTATGGAAGAAATAACAGGAACCCATATTTTTGGGGATTGATAAATGAACAAACCTGTGATTATTGACCGAGAAGGTTTGAACCAGCTCATTGAGGTGTTGGCCGGAATGGGGTTTCAGGTCGTTGGTCCCACTATTCGTGACGAAGCTATTGTTTATGAAAAGCTGGTATCAATAAAAGATCTTCCGGAAGGATTCACCGATGAACAGGATGGTGGCGTTTACCGTTTGAAAAAGCGCTCAGATAAGTCGCTGTTTGGTTATACGGTGGGGCCGCATTCCTGGAAGAAATTTTTGCATCCCCCGGAAAGACGTTTGTGGAGTGCCGATGCAGAAGGTAATGATTTCGAGATAAAACCTGAAAAGCTAGAATCTATAAAATTTGCTTTTATTGGAGTTCGCGCTTGCGAAATGCATGCGATTGTCATTCAAGATAAAGTTTTTCTTGCTGATAAATATGTTGATCCGGTTTACGAGGTTCGCAGAGAAAATGCTTTTTTTGTTGCCGTCAACTGCGGTCAAGCCGGTGGAACTTGTTTTTGTGTTTCTATGAACACAGGGCCAAAAGTTGAAGACGGATTCGATTTGGCGCTCACTGAAATTATGGATGAAGACAGCCACTATTTTGTGGTTGAGGTGGGAAGCGATCGGGGAGCGGCTTGTTTGGAACATGTCAACCATCGGCAAGCGCAGAATGAGGAAGTAAAACAAGCAGAAAGTGTGGTTGAGAATACCGCCGGACAAATGGGCCGGACTATGGACACAACTAATATTAAAGAATTGCTGTACGAAAACCTAGAGCATCCACACTGGGATGATGTTGCGGAACGCTGTTTGTCTTGTGCCAACTGCACGATGGTATGCCCGACTTGTTTTTGTTCTACAGTGGAAGATGTGACGGATATTACCGGGGCTCATGCTGAGCGTTGGCAGAAATGGGACTCCTGTTTCACCATGGACTTCACTTATTTGCACGGCGGCGAGGTGCGGACTTCAACGAAGTCTCGCTATCGGCAATGGTTGACTCACAAGCTTACCAGTTGGCAGGACCAGTTCGGCTCGTCAGGTTGTGTTGGTTGCGGTCGATGCATCACCTGGTGTCCGCCTGCCATCGACTTGACGGAGGAAATCGCACAGATACGCGATTCAGAGACTCAAAATTCAAAACCAACTTAAGACAAAGAGGCGCATTATGAAATCTCTCGAGTCGATTCTTGCCCATCATCCTTTCTTTGAAAATCTTGAGGCCAAATACCTGGCCCTAGTTACTGGGTGTGCCTCAAATATCCGGTTTGAAGCGGGCCAGTTTATTTATCGACAGGATGAAGAAGCGAATAACTTTTATATCATTCGGGAGGGAAAGGTGGCCTTGGAGGTTTGTCCTCCGGAAAAAAATCCGATTACGGTGCAAACCGTCAGTGACGGTGAA
>JABJCF010000202.1 GCA_018665625.1 Nitrospina sp.
CTCGCAATGAAGAAGAGTCCGGATACATTCATCAAGATATCCGTGGCTCAGTATTAGCGAAAACCAGTTTCACCCATGACTGGACCATTCCCCAACTAAGTGGCGAAACAGAATACGATGCATGGGGCAATGATTATGCCGTAAGTGCGCTAGAACGCCCAAGGCATGCATTTATCAATCATGAGCCAGACCCAGGTACCGGACATTATCATTTCGGTAAGCGGGTTTATGACCCAAGCCTAAGGCGATGGTTAAGTCCTGATCCCCTCTTTTTATCCAATCCTGAGTTGGATCTTGAAAAGGGTGATGAACTTAACCTTTACCAATATGCTGGTAATAACCCTGTGAAATATGTGGATCCAACAGGTGAAATAGCTTGGGTGCCCATTCTTCTTGTGGCGATTCCTATAATTGAAGGAGCAGCTGATCTGGTTCAACTAGGAGTTGCTCTTTATCAAGCGACAAACAATCCGACTCCTTCAAATATTGCAGGAGTTGGTGCATGTGCTGTTGATGTTGTTAGTCCTCCCGGAACACCAGGAAGTGTTCTTGCTGAGATGAACACAGCGCGGCCTAAAGGAACCAAAACTTATCAGACATATACTAAAACCAATCCTAAAACAGGAGAGCCCTATACAGGCAGGACAAGCGGCACAGGAACGCCGTTTCAAAACGTTGCGAAAAGAGATAGTAATCATGCTATGAATAAAAAGGGGTTTCTACCTGCTAAATTGGATAAATCATCAACTAATAAGGATGCTATTCGTGGACGTGAGCAACAGCTTATAGAAAAAAATGGAGGCGCAAAATCAAAAGGTGGTACTTCCGGAAATGCAATAAATGGTATATCACCAAAGAATAAAAAGAAGGCGAAATACATGGAAGAAGCCAAAAATGAATTCGGAAATTAAGCGCGCTAAATAATTAAGGATAAGAAATGGCTAAGAAACAGCGAAGAAAAAGCGGCGACATTGTTGAAATAGGTATTGATAATAAGAAGTACTTCGCTCGAGTACTTGAGGATCCTTTCTTTGCATTTTACGACATTCAAATTGACTTAGATATACAGGTATCATGTGAGGATATAATCATGAAACCTATTCTATTTAAGATCGCTGTTATGAAATATGCGATCACAAGCGGTAGATGGAAAGTAATAGGAAACTTACCTTTATCCGACGATTTACTAGAGCCTCCTGTATTCTTTAGACAAGATGGATTGAATGATGAGTTGTTTCTTTATTATGCAGATGGAACAGAAGAACCAGCTTCTTTTGAACAATGCGCTAAACTTGAATGTGCGGCTGTATGGGATCCTGATCATGTAGAGGACCGTCTTGTTGATCATTATCACGGACGTCCCAATTGTTCGTATGAGTCGATGCGCCCAAAGGCATCCAAGTAAAGTTTTTGTAACCCTATGGCTGTGACCTGCCCCAGGTAAGTGCAATCAATTCGTTTCTGATATGCTAGATGCGGCAAAAGACGCTCCAACTGAGAGGGAAGCGCTAACTTACTTGGGCAACGCCATACATGCCGTGCAAGATGCTACGTCGCCTTCTCATAAGGGGTTTCAAGAATTTCACATGTCCGGCGCGGTGGGACACGTTATGGCCGAAAATAAATACCCCAAGGGAGACAGAGCAAAGGCGCTGGAGGGGGCAACAAAGTGGATGTATAACATCTGGAAAGGCAAGGAAAGCAAGCCTACTCACTTTTTCGACCCAAAAACTGGCGGGCTCCTATTACCAAAAGCCAAACAATCAAACGGGAGTACAGGAACTCCATTATCTTACGGTCGGAAACTTATTGGGATAGGACCTGGAGGAGCAATTATACATTCACCACGTGGAGCCGAGTAATGTGGGGCGAAGTTGATAGACCGATGGATTTTAGCAATATATTGAATCATTACCTTTCACCTGGAACTGAACTAAAGTGAGACTCTTTGCATTGAAGCGAAAGCGACCTTCGCACTTATCCTTCGTGGCGTCGGGATGCCTAATCGCTTGCGCGCTCATCTTTCTTGTAAGTTGTTGGATGCCGAATGTAGAGGCTCGAAGTTATAACCCTTTACCTACAGAACGCATCATGAACGCTGGACTGGATCATATTAACAAGTGTATCCAGGAATTCAAAAATCGTACACGAGACATATTTCTGGATGGTGAGAAAGTTTTCCTAAATTTAGGTAAATATATCCCAAGCCGTTATATGGCCCTGTCCAGTGTATCTGCCTCAAATCTGGTTGGCGGGTTTAAAGTATATGACGATATTCTCTCCAATGTGTATTACGTTGAAGGAAATCGAGCTGTCTACCGCGCAGATTATTTTCTTTTTGCGAAGCCTTTAAATGAAACCCAAACCCTCTTACGGGTGGAGGCGCTAGCAGCTGAAGTGCGCGTTGGCAAGACCTGGGCAATAGGGCATGCGTGGGAAAAATGGGTTTACGAATCCGTTGCTCCAACAACACTTGAGGAGAATGAATTACTTGAGCAAGTTGTGAAATGTGTACTTGAAAAATAACTTGCGCATCGCGGATGCCCCCCAAATAGGTGCCACCCGCTTTAATGATTCACAAAGCCAAACATTAGACACTTAATTTATAACGAATTAAATCAACTCATCACTGGTAGATTAACAAACCCCTCCCCAAGGAATCCCCTCTAAAAGGTGCCACCTACCTTAATAATCTTCATCGCTTTATCTGTGTGATTTAGGGTTTTGTGTC
>JABJCF010000203.1 GCA_018665625.1 Nitrospina sp.
CCTATACTATATTTACCGTAACAATTAATTAAGCGAGCTCAGGGTTCCCATAAGCAGCTCTGTCATCTCCCCTTTGCTCATATTGCTCAATACTTTGTCATTTAACCCTCAAAGGTAAATGAAATGACAGGAGTTTTAAAGCTATATCTCTTGGGAGTTTTGATTAGCGCACCGGGTATTGCCGATCAAAATGCTATAAAAATAGCCAAGGCTCAAGTCGAGCCCCAAGCAGTGGTAGCTCAGGTACCGCACCCCCTCAATAACTATAAAACCTGCCTTCACTCAGCCAAAAAACAATATTCCAGTTGCACAACAGGGCTCAACAAATCCATGAAGGCCAAATCGGCTCACACCATTTTTAAAAAGCAACGAATGTGTGAAATGAAAAAGGAAAAAATCCTTTCAGGTTGCAAAAGGGTTTTTCTGAGAAGATAGGAATTATTTTCTTAGAGTTCTGAGGGAGGTAGAAGGTCTTCGAGAAAAAATGCGGCGAGTTCAGACCGGCTGCCGAGCCCGGTTTTCTGATAAATCGATTGTGACTGCTGCTGTGTGGTTTTCAACTTTGTATCCCTGATATCAGCAATTTCCTTTAACGAAAATCCTTTGAGCAATAAAAACCCTACTTCGGTTTCGGCTTGTGTCAGATTCCAATGCTTGAACTGACCTTCAATTTTCACTGAAAGCCCGGCCAGCAGTTGCTGGGTTTCTCCCTTCCATTTTTCTTTTTCTTCGTGCAGTTTTTCCACATCGACCTGAAGAGATTTTATTTCTCGCCTGGCTTCGTTTAGTTGCCTCAGTCCGGCAATAAACATCGCCCCGCTGATGAGAAGAAGCAATCCCTCCAAAACAAGGTGCGTGCCCGTCCCTCCCTTCAAGTAATCGGTGGTGAGGTCAGCTCCTATCAGCACCACAAACATTCCCGACAAGATCAAAACAAATTTTCCGGTATCCGCCATTTGCCCTATGCCCCTTGTAGATATTTGAATTTAAAAGATATTTTCATAACCCATAGTGCGGATGGAAGTTTTTCATTTTTAGACGAAAACTGGTTGCAAGATCAATTTTACCAAGGAGGTTATCATGTTTGAATTACCGTTGCACCCTGTTGTCGTTCATTTCCCCATCGTACTGGGAATGCTTTTACCTTTCGCTGCTCTGATTTTTTGGTGGGCTATAAAAGAAGATCATCTGCATCTGAAAGCCTGGATTCTTGTTGCAGCACTGGCATTGGGCTATGGAGTGTCTTCCTATGTGGCTGTGGAGATGGGAGAAGAGGATGAGGAAAAAGTAGAAGAAGTGGTCTCTGAAAAAGTCATCGAAGAGCACGAAGAAGCCGGAGAATTAATACTCTGGGTTTCAGGAGGATTGTTCCTGTTTTCTTTGGCCGGGTTAGCATGGAAAGATTTGCATGCAGTCCGTTTAGGAGTTGCGGTTCTAGCTTTAGTTGCAGTGATTCCTTTAGTCGATGCAGGCCATACAGGAGGTCAACTGGTTTATCAGTACGGTGCCGCCAATGCTCACCTGCCAGAAAAACAACAGGCAATGCTGAACTCAGGAAAGTTTATCCATGAGGATTATGATAAGGATAAAGATAAGGACGATGATTAGCAGTAAAACATGATTATGGTGAGGGGGAAAAGCGCCTGGATCGCGTGGAATCAAAAAGTCATGCCGGGCGGCCTCTCCCTCGCCGTAAAGAGCCAGAGTTACAGAACAGCGGGTATTATTTTTTTTGTTTATCAGGAAGAGCAATAATAAATTTACTGCCCTTATCAGGTTCACTTTCCGCGCGAATGGTTCCACCGTGAAGTTCAACGATCTTTTTACAGATAGCTAACCCTATTCCCGTCCCTTCATATGCGGAATGGCCATGAAGCCGTTCGAAGGCTCCAAATATCCGTTCGCTAAATTTTGCATCGAATCCTATCCCATTGTCCTCCACGGTCACTTCGACCCCCTCCTTACTCAGGTTGCGGCAAGAGATATGAATTTGGGGAAGACGTTTAGAGGAATGGAACTTCAAGCCATTAGCAATCAGATTCTGAAACAGCTGCCGCATTTGGAATGGCTCTCCGAATACATCAGGAAGTTTTTCCACAAAGATTTCCCCATGTACCTCACGCACAAGCTTTTCCAAATTCTCCTGGACATCGTTCATCACTTCACTCAAGTCAACCTTCACGAAGGAGTTGGGTTTGGTATGAACCGTGGAAAAAGTCAAAAGGTCTTTTAAAAGCGTGTTCATCCTTGCTGCTGCAGTTTGCATTTTTTGGATATATTCTTTTGGTTTCTGTTCCAGGGTTGGACTAATTTCCTTTACCCGGTCACCAAACAGCATGATTTTTCTAAGAGGTTCCATCAAATCATGCGATGCAATGGAGGCAAACCCTTCTAGTTCATTATTGCTTCTTTCCAGTTCACTCGCGTAAACCTTCAATTGGTCTTCGGCTTGCTTTCTTTCCGTATCATCCATACGGACGGAGATAAAGTTCGAGACATTTCCCTTTTCATCGCGAATCGGGGTGATGGCCTGTAGCTCCCAATATAAATCCCCATTTTTCTTCCTGTTGCAAATCTCGTTTTTCCAGTTATTCCCGGCTTTAATGGTTTGCCACAAGTTCTGGTAAAATTTTTGATCATGCACACCCGATTTCAGAATAGAAGGAGTTTCGCCGATCACTTCCTCGCTTGAGTAACCTGTGGTGGTAGTGAACATAGGATTGATATATTCAATCCTTCCCTGGCAATCGGTAATTACAATTGAGCTCAAACTTTGTTCAATAGCATGAGAGAGCTTACGGATTTCTTTTTCCGCATTTTTTCTTTCGACGATCTCTTTTTCCAGATCCTGATTTAAAGTTTTTAACTGTTTGGTACGCTCCGCCACTCTGATTTCCAACTCACCGTGAGCCTGCTTCAATGCGATTTCATATTTTTTGCGTTCTTCAATCTCTTTCCTAAGATCAGTCGTCCTTTCCTGAACCCTTCTCTCCAACTCATCATTTTGTCTGCGCACCTGCTCGTGTTGCTGCGATAGCATCTTGTGAGCTTCCATCACCTCTTTTTTACCCTTATCGATCTCAAGAATCGTCTGTGTCAGCAACTGGGTTTTAATCTGGGCCAGAAAACTCTCGGTCCTCATGCGAAGGGCTTTTTCGACCAGGTTCTTGCTTATTCCCTGAACTTCGGTGACATGCTGAATTCCCGCTTCTGCAATGGTTTCGCGCACAATCAATCCTCCATCAAATCAACACCACAAGGAAGCTGCTTTAAATGGTCCATGGCAATTTGCACATTATCACCCTCAATGACCGATCCGTGTTGCGGGAGGATGCGTTCTATATTGTATTTCTCAAGTTTTTCCATGCATTGTTTTAAATTCTTATTGCTCGGCATATAGGCTTGATGAAAAGCATCCATATTTTCAGGAAATCCCTGGTTGGCAAACAAGTCCCACTCATCAGAGATGGCACCAAAAATATCACTACTGAAAAGAGTGTGGGTTTTGTGATCCAGGGTGGTAATGGCCCCTGGCGAATGCAGGTAAGGTGTAAAAATAAACTCAAGAACCCGACCACTTTTAAGCACCATTTTATAATCGTTCTCAGCCACATCATAAAACTGACTGCGAACGCCATAGTGCCTGATCAACCGAATCGTATTGATATGGGCGATCACTTTCAAATTTCCATGAGCCACCACATCTTCCAATACCGGCAGATTGCTGCAAATATCTGGATCCTGATGGGAGGCCACGGCGGCGGTGATATGTTCAGGGTTAACCAGATCAATGACCTTACGCATCACAACGGGGAAATGCGTAAGAGATCCCGGGTCGAAGAGAATGATATCTTCACCATCAATTAAAAGATAGGGATTGCACCGAAGATTAGAGCCTTCTTCATTAAAGCCCACCCAGTAAATATCTCGGGTAATGGCAATGGCATTGTTGAAATCCATTTTACTCATAATGCCTCCCTTATTCCTTTAAGATAGCAAGATCGATACTTTTATTCCATCTAACCATATCCCTTGAGGGGATTTTTTTCACCTAAAACAACATGTGTTTTTATCAAATTTACATGAAATTATAAAAACTACGCGCCCCTATTTACTCTATCCCATCCTCCTTCTCCCCTCATATAAGGGATAGCCATATATTGAGACCAATAAAAAATATTTTTCTTTGGAAATCGGAACCTAAACTCCCTAAAGAAATATTGCGATTAAATTATACTTTCTGTTTTTCTCCCTTACACTATTTAAGTAAGAACAAGTAAAAAATTCTTATAAAACGGGCAGACGAATTGATTTCCACAAAACTTTTGAAAAAAAATTCTGAGTTTTTTAATATCAATTTTGATTCAGTGATCAGAAGCTGGGCTCCTGTAATTATAATTTCCTTAGCCTATTTCATTTTGGGCCGTCTCGGCACCCTGTTGGCCCTACCCCCCGGTTACGGCACTGCGGTATTTCCTGCATCAGGTCTCGCTTTATTTGCTGTATTGCGATATGGACCAATAATCTGGCCAGGCATTCTAATCGGTTCATTTTCTTTGAACGCATGGGTTACCCTGACAAACCAAAACTCTTCCTTCATTAATTACCTTCCAACGGGACTGGGAATCGGACTCGGTGCCTGCCTTGAAGCATTAATGGGTGCTTACCTTTTGAAAAAGTTAACGGACTCAAGGGACCCGCTTTCCTCAGTAAAAAACATTCTTGTCTTTATAATCATTTCATCTTTTGCGAGCAGCACGTTGAGTGCGAGTATCGGCGTTGGAACACTATTATTAAGCGGCCTGCTACCAACAGAAGCGTTTGGAGAAACCTGGCTGACCTGGTGGCTCGGCAACAGTATCGGGATTCTGGTCATCACTCCATTACTGTTAGTAATCGCGCGGCCTTTTATTTATAAAGTTACCCCTTATTTAATAATTGAATCTATTTTGCTGGTTATATTGACCGTTACCATTAGTAATTTTGTTTTTGAAGGATTGCCCAAGCCTCTGGCGTTTTTAACTTTTCCACTTTTAGTTTGGGCTGCGCTAAGGTTTGAAGAGACAGGTGCTGCTTTTTCAATCTTTATTATTGCCATCATCTCAAACTTGGAAACCATCAATGGCCTGGGTCCATTCGGCACCACTCCCGTTACCAATGAATCTCTCTTGCTCGTTCAAACATTTATCGGTGTTGCTGCTCCCATGGCATTGATCCTTGCCGTTAATCTTTCCGAAAAAAGAAGAATTAACGAAGCCCTCAAAAGCAGTGAAGAGCAACTTGCCAGGACGGAAGAATTCTCTCTGGTTATGGCTACCCATTTGGATTTGAATGGCAATTGGCTTAAGATTCCCCAAACCTTATGCGATCTGCTGGGATACACAAAAGAAGAATTGCTGAACAAAGATTTCAAATCTGTAACTCATCCAGATGATTTCATGTCTGACTGGAATCAATGCCAGCGCCTTATCCGAGGGGAAATGAAGTCATTTGATATGGAAAAACGATACATTCGCAAGGATGGAGAAATTATCTGGGTTTATTTAAATGTTTCTATTGTTGAAGACTCTGACGGGAAACCTCATCATTTTCTTTCTTATATTAAAAATATTTCGGAACGCAAAAAACTGGAAGAAGAAGTCCTTTCCTATTCAAGAGACTTGGAGCAGAAGATCAAAGAACGGACTTTTGAGCTTGAAAAAAGTAACGAATCCCTTGAAGACTTCGCATCTATTGCCTCGCACGATTTACAGGAACCTTTAAGAAAAATTTCTATTTTTGGAGATCGCCTAAAAGCAAAATTCACTCATGCAGGAGGAGAAGAAATTGACACCATAAATCGTATGCAAGGTGCTGCCTTAAGAATGAAAATTCTTATCCATGATCTTCTTGAGTATTCAAAAGTTTCTTCATCCAATTCAAAACCTCGCACGACAAATCTAAACAATATTCTCCGCGATGTATTATTTGACCTTGATACAAGCATCCAAAACACTAAAGGGGAAATTCATATAGATCCTCTACCAAAATTAGAGGCCGATCCCACCCAAATGCGACAATTATTTCAAAACCTTTTATCTAACGCTTTAAAATATCATCAAAGAGACATCCCCCCAAAAATTCGAATTGAAAGTAAAAAATTAGAAAACAATTATTGGGAGATTTCTGTATCAGACAACGGGATAGGTTTTGAAGAAAAATACTCAAAGAGAATTTACAAACCATTTGAAAGACTGCATGGTTCTGCAGATTTCAAGGGGACCGGTATGGGTTTGGCCATATGCAAAAAAATAGTTTTAAACCACAGAGGAAAAATTTTGACCCACAGTCAACCCGGAAAAGGGAGCACATTCATTGTCACCCTTCCATAAAATATATTGCAGCATGATTTAAATATTTGACAGTTTCGATCAGCCTTCAATAAAAACCACAATAGAATCTCAGATAAGACAAGCAATTAAAAAAATAGATCGGCAATACGATATTTGATAGACTGCCTTCGTACTTATTTAACTTCAGTAATAAATTCAACCTTAATTAATATAATCGAGAGGTTCTCTCGTGATTGAAAAACTAAAATCCATTAAAATTGCTGAAATTATGACTCGGCCGGTTGTTTGCACCAGTCCTGATTCCTCTGCTTACGATATTCTTGCCAAACTAAATAGCACTCATTTTTCTGGCCTGCCCGTGGTTGAAGACCATGTTGTAATGGGTATTGTTTCCGAAAAAGATATTTTACAATTAGTATTGCAGGGTAAAAATCTGAAAACGACTCCCGTCTCTGAGTTCATGACTAGAGATGTAGTTACAGCAGACCAGGACTGCGCTATCCTTCCCTTGCTGAAAGCTTTTATCGACAATCAGGTTCTTCGGCTACCCGTCACCCACCAGGGAAAATTGGTGGGAATTGTAACCCGACATGATTTGTTGAAATTAATAATTGATTCCACACCTGAGTTCCCTGTTATTTCCTAAAAAACTGAAGCTATACTATTTTATCGAGTGCATAATGCGCCGAATGATTTTATCCTGCCCTTCAAAGAATTCTATTTACGCAAAATCTTTTACATGACCCAAGCCCATTCAACCTCATCTGATCGCGAAGGCCTCACATCGGCGAAACTCTCGCGTTTCCTTTCTCTTCCTTTTCAACCTTCTCGGTTAACGACTTATCTGGCCGTTAAAAATTTCGAAGAGGTCCCGTTGGATGTTCTTTTGAGGGATGGGATGCAGGGGGTACTATTAGATGCCGATGGAACATTGGGTCCACACCATACTCGTGACTTCGACATTGCTGTTATAGATCATGTGAAGAAATTGCTGCAGATGGGATTAAAAGTTGCGATTTATACCAACGCTTCCGATGACCGGTTTCAGCCATTTGAAATACTCGGAGTCAAGATTGTTAAAAATGTGCCGCCGAAACCCGATCGGGCTGGATTCGAAATTGCTATGAAAGAGTTTTTAGGATTGCACGATCCTTCTAAAATTTGCATGATCGGCGACAACTATATCACCGATGGCGGGGCCATCGATGCGGGCATGTGTTTCATCTATACTCAGCCAGTAAATGGTAATGAGGCTATTATTCACCGGCTGACCCGTTACCTGGCTTATTTATGCGCCTGCCTTCACGGGAAAATCCCTCAAGAGCGTCCACTATAAAAACTTTTTCATAAATGGGTTTACTTCTAGGTCATTTCCAAGAATAATGAAGTAACCAATATCTAAAACTACGTATATTATGGAAATGGAAAACGATCAAATTCAGGAGTACTGTCAGGAAGCTTTAAAAGTTTCTGAAGAAAAGGGGATTCATCACGGCTTGTCTTACCTCATTGGTGAAAAATTCGGAAGGAATTTTCTGCAGCTCAAAAGAGCACGTCAGAAACTTCAATTCCTCTACCCCAATAAAGAGGCATCAGAAAGTCATCCTCTGAATAAAGGAGGACGCGCTTTGAAAATGAGTTATGCGCTGACCATTCAGGAACATTACAGCACCCCACTGGAGCAGGTTAAATATTACGAACTGTTTCTAAAAGAGTTTTTGGCGGCTATTAAAAACACCTTTTCCACTGAGGACATAAGAAACTATTTCTATTCTTCTCCACAACTGGGTCCATGCGAACAAGAATCATCTGATTCTGAAATGGATTTCCCCGATGTTTTGCAAGAAGCTGAAGAAATTCTAGCCATCGAAGATATCAAAAGGCTATTTTTATAAAAATTCGTTCTTAATGTTCAACAAAATATGGATCAAGACCCACCACCCATTCTAAAACAAAGAACGCGGTTGATCATTGCGTTTGTAATTCTTTGTGCCGCATCCGTCCTGATTTTGTTTACGGGTCCTGGCTTTAACTTTGTGTGGCAGGTTATCCTCTCAAGCATTCTCTTCTTCTTCCTCTTCTGGCTAATTACCTAGCGGCGAACCGCCGCAGGCAATATGCAATGTCTCACGCTGACTGGCAATAAATTTCTCGGCTTAATAAGTTTTTGCTATCTTCCTCCTTCTAAGAAACCATTCTAGCGGATCAGGAGCCAGACCACTCCTAATAATGCCAGAGCTGACAAGATAATAGACAAGAAAGCCGAGTTCTTTGCAACAGGAATATCCCGATCCAGTTTTTCGGTGAGGGGGGAGAATGAGTTTTCAATCGTTTTCTTAAGCCCTTCTTTCACTTCATTGAGTATTTCCATTTTCACAAACCGGGTATTTTCTGCAACCAGTTTATCGAGGTCTTCCAGAACTTTTTCCGATATCTCCGGTGTGGCTTTTTGCAGTTCTTCTCGCACCGCTTCCAGACTGTCTTCGTTTAATCGACGCATTTTCCGGTCGATCTCTTCCATTTTTGTGTGAATGGCTTTTTCCACCTTAGGCGCAATGTTTTCCTGGATCAGCTCCATAGAATCGCGAGCATTGGCTAAAGATTCATGAAGGTGTTCCTGAATTTCTTCTTCAAGGGCTTCTTTTCGAGATTCCACATGCTCTATCAGAATATCCAGCCGTTGCTGAATTTCTGATACCTTTCTGAAATCCTCCTGGTTACTAGAATCGGTCATAATTTTTCCTGAATTATTGTCATTTTTTATATTAGATGGAAATATTTGAAAATGATTGCAGATAATTATGACCTCAACGGCAGATAGTTTCAAATGGTATTAGAGGAACCCCGCCCTTGACTTCAAAGCCACATTGAACTACCTTTATACTACTGATAAATAAGAGGTTATTTGTGAAGCGCTATATCAAGGAATACACCGATTATCTGGTGGCGGAAAAAAATGCCTCGCCCCACACCCTGGAAAGTTACCTCAATGACATTTTACAGTTTGAGGAATTCCTAATTCGATCGGGGCATGCCGGGGAATCGTCTGCTATCAAAATGGATTCCATAGACCGATTGGCCGTCCGTTCTTATCTTGGATTTTTATATGACAAAAAGTTTTCAGCAGCTACCATGCGGCGAAAACTTTCTACATTGAGTTCCTTTTTCCGTTTTTTGTGTCGTGAAGGCCATTTGCAAAACAATGTTGTGAAGTCCGTTCCCGCACCAAAAATGGAAAACAAGCTTCCTACATTTCTTTCCGTAGACGAGATGTTCCGGCTGATTGACTTACCTGAAGGAAAGGGATTCCTGGCTGTTCGTGACCGGGCAATGCTGGAACTGTTTTACAG
>JABJCF010000204.1 GCA_018665625.1 Nitrospina sp.
GCATGCCAGTATTGATAATCAATCAGGTATGGATTTAGGATCAGATTTTATTTTAGGGGACTTTGCAGCGCTATCCATCGCTGATAGTGCCCCTGTTTTTATTGGCAACAATGTTGGTATGGCACGTGGTACCTTTTTGCGCTCAGCAAATCATGCTTCAGATGATGTTTTAAGCCCGATATTATGCCAAGGACATACATCCAAAAAGATTGAGTTCCAAGGAAAAATATACAGCATTGTTATAGAAGATAATGTTTGGTTTGGGGCTAATTCAATAATATTGACAGGTGCCCATATTGGGACGGGTTCGATTATTTCAGCGGGGTCGGTTGTGTCTTTCGAAGTGCCACCGTATTCTGTCGTTGTTGGCAATCCTGGTAGGGTGATGGCGAATCGTCTAAAGTTAGCCAAGCTTAACGCAGAGAACGGAGAAAACCAAAATGGATAGGTATGAAGAAATACAAGTGGGTGATTACGCTGAAATATGCCACGTCATCACAGCATCCGATATTGAGAAATTTGTAGATCTGACTGGTGATGATAATAGCCTTCATGTTGACGCTGAATATGCCAGTAAAACAGTGTTTAAAAAGCCGGTAGTGCACGGCATGTTAGGTGCCTCTTTTATATCCACTTTGATAGGAACCAAGCTACCGGGGGATGGGGCGCTTTGGTTTTCACAAAGCCTGGAATTTTTGCTGCCAGTGCGAGTGGGTGATGAAATCACTATCACCGCAAAAGTAGTAAAAAAAATCGACCGGGAGCGAGTGATTGAACTCCAAACTGACATATTCAATGGTAATAGGCAGAAAGTAACCAGTGGGGTCGCCAAAGTTAAAGTGGTTGCATTGTTGCCTGTTGAAGTAGAGGCAGATGTTCAATCGCGGGCTATAATAGAAAAAAAAACTGCAATTATCATCGGTGCCACGGGCGGTATCGGGGCAGCGACAGCGCGTAAATTCGCTGAGAACTCTTATGATCTTATTCTGCATTACAATTCCAACTCCGTGAAAGCGCGGAATCTTAAAGATGAATTTAAAAAGCTAGGTGTGAAAGTTGTTACTGTTCAGGGGGATATCAGAGAGCGTGAAACCGTTGAGAAGTTATATGAGAGCACTAAAAGGATCTCGCCTTATGTGAACGCCATCGTACATGCTGCGACAATTGGATTAATCGCAGTGGGTTGGGAAGATTTAGAGTGGGAAATGATACAAAACCAAATTGACATTAATATTAAAAGCTCGTTTCTTTTGGCAAAACGATTTTTGCCAATGATGGAGCAGAGCGGGAGGTCTGGGTTCGTTTTTGTTTCCACGCAATCTGTAGAGGCACCAGTCCCTAATTGGCTGCACTACACTACTGCAAAGTCCGCATTAGTGGGTATGGCTAAAAGTATGGCGATTGACTTTGCAAAAATGGGTGTGCGGGTCAATTTGGTTTCGCCGGGAATGACAGAGACAGACTTAATATCCGACGTGCCCCAAAAAGCACGCCTTTTGATCGAAGTAAAAAGCCCTCGTCATCGTCTGGCCCAACCGGTTGATATTGCAAATGCTATCTATTTCCTTGCTTCAGAAGAGGCGGACTACCTAACCGGGGAAACTATTCGTGTCAATGGCGGAATGGTAATGATATAAGTTAAATGACAGATCAATATACGCGGCACAACTTATAAAATTGGATATTTTTCATATGGAAATTAAATATCATCATTTGTTGCAAAAGAATGCCGATTTTGGCTCTCAAATGGAGCTTAACTATAGGGTTGCTGCGCTTTCAAATACCACGATCAACCAATGTAAAGAAATCATTGAATATTCACTGCGTTGTGAAGGTGTCGGTGCAGTTGTTGAAGTGGGTGAATATGACAATATTATTCAAGATAGTGAGCGCTTTTCTAGCTATGACTGTGTGATCATTTTCTGGGAAGCTGCAAACTTGGTCGAAGACCTGCCATTCCGGTTTTATGAGTTTGATCAAGCAGGGAGGGTGGATCTTGTTACTCACGTAAAAAATCAAATTAAGTTTGCATTTGAGAAACTAGAGTCCGCAAAACTAGTTTTGTTTAACCGCTTCTCAGCCGCTCCATTTACTTTAGGTTCCCGTAAGAAAAATGAAC
>JABJCF010000205.1 GCA_018665625.1 Nitrospina sp.
TAAAAAGTGCATTTTCTATTCTAAATTAGCTTGGAACAGTTTGTTTTCAGAGCAATTTAACAGATCAGCATACTCATTAGTCGGCTGGCAAATTTATAAGTCTGAAAAACTTGTCCCTTTATATAAAAGTGTCAATCTTAAAGCAGTGACTCACATCCATGAGCCGGGCCTTGAGTTTATCAACCTCGCGGCGTTGCAAAACGATGCGGTGCGTTTTGGGACCCATTGGTCCTGCTTTTCTGCTCCAAATTCTTCCACTCCTAAGTGTCACGAGATTTATTTTGTTTGGGGAACCCATGATTTAAAAATTGTTCTTGACTCGGGTTCTACTTCAAAAAATATTCTTGTTTCCGGTTGTATAATGACCGAGCAGTCACATGAAAATGAATTTCGTAAGGGGAGTGAAGCATTACAATCCATGAAAAATAGCGGAGCGCAATATACTCTGACCCTACTTGATAATTCATTACCCCTTCCAAATTTTTACCGCTTTTTTCTTCAATGGTTAGTTGATGATACAAATTTAGGTCTACTAATAAAAAGTAAGGGAAAGTCTTGGGATCCTGTTGAAAGAGATGGGTTGGAGGGTTTAGTAGAGCAGGCGAAAAAAACAGGAAGACTTTATGAGATGGACCGTGCTGCATCTCCCCTAGATGCAGCATTGTTAACTGATTTTGCGGTTGGGATTACCTCCCTTTCCGCAATTGCTTCTGCAGCTTTAAAAGGAGCCCGAGTGCTTTATCTTGATTTTGAAAAGTTAGATCAGAAAAACTTGGAGTCCTATAGCATATTCCATTCACTGGGACCCAAGCGATGTGTTTTTTACGATTTTGAATCTTTAAAAGATTCCATTCTGGAATACAACACTAACTCGAACAGCAATCCTCATCTAGGAGATGCTTCCCCTATTTTGGATCGACTCGATCCTTTTCGTGACGGCAAGGCCAGTCAACGTATCGGCGAATATATAACTTGGTACTTGGAAGGTTTAGAGGAAAATTTAGAAAAAAATACGGCTCTAAGGAGAGCAACGGATAAATACGCAAAAAAGTGGGGGAAAGATAAAGTTAGTTGCGGGATGGGCGAAAATTCATAACATAGTTGCGATTATTATAAATAAGCATCTCCTTTATTTCTTTTTTTCATTACCTTCGCCGGCGAACCTGTAGCCACTGAATAATCTCCAATACTTTCCAACAAGACGGATCCGGCTCCTATCACTGTGTGGTCCCCAATGCAGGTTTCCTGAATCACATTAGCTCCCATTCCCAATACAGAGAACTTCCCTACTCGCACACCACCGCCTGTAGCAGCATTTGGCATTATACTAGAATAGTTTCCTAAAACATTATCATGGTCGACAGATGAATTTGTATTGACGATACAAAATTCTCCAATTTCAGTACCACTATTAATTACCACACCGGGCATAATAACAGTTCCCTGTTTTAAAATTACTTGACCCGCAATTTGAGCCGACGGGTGTATTGTTTTAATAAAATGGAAATCCGGGATCATCTTCAAAACTTTTTGGGCTATCAAATACCTCGCCCAATTATCTCCAACAGCAACGACCCCTCCATCTATACCGTTTTTTATTATAAGATCAGGCAGTTCATCGTCCGAACCAAGGATTGGACACCCAAAGCATTCCATGCCTAATTTACGGTTTGAGTCTATTAGCCCCGAGATTTGATAGAGCCCTTCTCTCTCGACAATATCTGCAATGACCTTGGCATGTCCACCGCTTCCAAAAAGGACAATGTTCTTCATAAAAAAACTTCTCTCGATCAAATGACTTTTTTATTAAATTATTACCTTTCAATTTCAAGAAAAATCAAAAGACTTTGAATATCATTCAAAAATGTTACATGATCTAGTTTTGTCTCTCCATATCCCCAATTGGCATGGCAGTAATCAACTCCTGCTCGTAAAGCTGCCATTGCATCTACTTCGGCATCACCCACAAATAATGAATCTTTGGGGTCAACATTTAAATCCGCGATCGCTGAAAGTAAGTGATCCGGGGCTGGTTTGCCGCGGAAACAAGGATTGGGAGTTTGAACACTTGAAAATTTCACAGGCAAGCGGTTCAAAACTATATTTGTACGTTCTTGATCCTTTGAAGTGACAATGCCAAGTTTGATCCCGTGATCTTCTATTTTCTGGAGGGATTCCACAACAAATGGATAAAAGGTAGCCAAATCAAAATTGTCTTTGGAACTTTGGCTGTAAACAGATTCTATTTCATCTGCTCGATCCTGCAAGCCTAAGATCGCTAATATGTCACTGAAAGGCCGTCCAATATTGTTAAAATAATCCTCAAAATCAACAGTAACTCCCGAGCGATCCCGAACATCCTGCCAAGCACGCTCCATGTTAGGGCGAGAATTCAAGAGAACTCCGTCTAGGTCAAATAAAACGGCTTTTTTATAAATAATAGATTGCTCCTTGGTATGTGATTCTTCAAACCGGATTTGAGATTTATCCCCAGCCTCTGATTATTAGTTAGTATTGCTTGCGCATTTCATCTATTGCCATACGTTCAATTGCTTTGTCAAAATCCTGTTTTATATCCACAGAAAAGCTATCCCCCTCAAGAAGAACGGTTCCAACGACCATTCCATTTTCTATTGCCCGCAATAATTCTATACCTTCGACTCTTTCAAGACTGCTGGGTTTCAACGTAGAATAATGCCGCAATGATTCTGAAGTAAAACTTATGATAGACAGGTGTTTAAGATAGAAATCGGGCCTGTGTTTAAAAGGTTGCGGGATAACGGCTCTGCTTAAGTACAAAATGCGAAAATTCGCATCATGGATAACTTTGCAAATATGCTGAGTCTCGGGTTTATCAATAGGCAACGAGGGAAGAACGATATCCCATTCTGGATGTTTTTGATGTTCTGCGACAACGTAGTCGATATGATCTGGGTTGAGCAAGGGTTCATCGCCCTGGATATCGACA
>JABJCF010000206.1 GCA_018665625.1 Nitrospina sp.
AATTATTTCAATGGTATCAGAATAGGTTTATGGTAGATATTTTTTTAATGATGCTACAATGTGAACACTTCTTTCAGTGAGACTAAGCGGTCCAATCCCATTCATCGCATTGTTGATAAATCCATTTTTATCAAAGGCATTATGTACCAAATATATATTTTCAGCTAGTTGGTTTACGGCATCAGAATCCAATATTAATTTTAATGGGATTCCTTTTTGGATTGAAGAAGGTACTTGTGGGATTTGAAGAATCGACATGGGGGAATCTATGGATTCACCAACAATATTTAGCTATCATCTTCAGGCAGTGCATCAAATTCATTTCGTTTGCCGTCAAACCATATTTTCATGGCATCAGGCTTTTTCATTAATTCTTACATTTCATTCATGGCGTTTAAGTGCGCTTCATCATTTTGTTGGAACATCTCCATCCCATGACCTTGACTTAGTTTACTTATATGGTCAAAAGTTTCGGCTTTAAATTCTAATTCGCAAGCACCACCTAATTATTTACATGTCATTGTTTTCATCTTGTTGTTTCATTTTCATTTATATTTGGTTTAATTATCTTTAATTTCTTCGAAATCTTGTTTTTTGTGGATTTTTCTTTTTGTTGCGATTGGCAAAAAACTCCTGCTTTTTCCTATTTTTTTCCTTTTCGACTTCTTTCTTTTCCGAGGCGCTCATTGGGCTATCCGTTTGAGGAAATGGATTTTCGTTTACTATTTTAATTTTTTGCTTGATCAATTTTTCAATATCATTGATATATGCATTTTCTTCAGGTTCACAAATTGAAATGGAAACACCCTTTTCGCCGGCACGTCCACAACGTCCTATTCTATGAACATAAGTTTCAGGCTCATTAGGGATATCATAATTAATCACATAACGAAGTTTGTTAATGTCGATTCCTCGAGCGGCAATATCTGTAGCAACCAATACCCTAATATTATTTTCCTTGAATTCTTTTAGTGCTTTCTGTCGTTGGTTTTGAGATTTATCACCATGGATAGCAGAACATTTAATGTTATTCTTTTGAAGTTTTCGCACAATACGATCGGCACCATGTTTAGTTCTTGAAAAAAGAAGTACCTGCTTGAGTTCAGGATTTTTAAGGATATGTAACAACAAGTCGCTTTTGTTAGTTTTATTAGTCATATACAAGGATTGTTGAATCGTTTCTGCGGTGGAAGATACTGGATTGACGGCTACTTTTTTAGGATTGCTTAAAATTTGGTTAGAGAGGTTCAATATTTTTTTTGGCATTGTGGCTGAGAAAAATAAGGACTGTCTTTTTTTTGGAAGTTTAGCAATAATTTTTTTGATATCGTGAATAAAGCCCATATCTAGCATCCGATCGGCTTCATCAAGAACAAAATATTTCACATCCACTAATGAGATATACCCTTGGTTCATCAAATCTAAGAGTCGTCCTGGAGTTGCCACTAAAACATCTACACCTCGCTTCAAAATATTAGTTTGAGACTTTTGGGAAACGCCACCAAAAATCACCGTATTTTTAATATCGGTGTACTTACCATAAGTGGTAAAGCTCTCTCCAATTTGTATCGCAAGCTCGCGGGTAGGGGTTATTACCAGTGTTAATATCTTTTGTTTTCTTTTTGCATTGACTGGTTCTTTTGACAAATGTTGAATAATAGGAATTGCAAAAGCAGCTGTTTTTCCGGTTCCCGTCTGGGCAGTGCCTAAAACATCCTCCCCGTCTAAAACCAACGGAATGGATTTAGACTGAATAGATGTGGGTGTTACATAGCTTTCATCCCTCAATGCTTTGAGTATGGGTTGAGTTAAATGTAAGTCTTCGAATTTCATATTTTTGGTTTCAATAATTTATCAGCAATTTTCTGTGCATCGAGGCAATATTTGTCATCACCCTGTAATTTCCACTCGCCCGTTTTTTCAATGTAATATCGAACTGTTTTCTCCACAACGTCTGAATAACCACCATATGATGTTAACATATTTTGCACCTCCTTCATATAGTCATTTCTGCTTAATTCATTGTTTTTTACCAGGTTCCATAGCTTATTAATCCGTTTTGATTTCTCTTTGTAAATAGGATTAGTCGTTTTGTATGCCATTAAAAAAAGTGAAAGGGCTTTTGCTTCTGGAGGAGGTTTTTCTGTTTGTTTGATCATGTGATTAGTGATATTCTATTTAATTGTTATTTAAGGTTTGTATATTTTAAATCTATGCCAATTACC
>JABJCF010000602.1 GCA_018665625.1 Nitrospina sp.
ACAAAAGGACGGACTGTTCAAGCTAAAGACCAATGTGAAGGTCGGGCGTTTGCCAATTGCTATAACATCGGGTGATTTCAACAACGATGAAATAAATGATCTCGCAGTAACATTGCGATTCAACAAAATGATCATTCTCCTGGGTGTCGGTGATGGCACGTTCAAGGTAGCCGAAGCCTACCAGGCGGCACCCACTCCCGCCCATATGACGGTTAGCGACTATAATGGGGATGGCAATCAAGATATCGCCATGGTTCTCAACGCAGTGAAGGTGCGGTTTTTGAAAATGTTTTATGGTAACGGCGATGGTACTTTCGCTCCACCCCAGTTGATCAAGGGAGGCAGTCAATCTTCTTTCCTCATACACCACGATATGAATCTGGATGGTCATCTAGACCTGTTGACATCAAGTCCGATGAAAGACAGTCTCAGCATTTTTATGGGGAACGGAAAAGGCGACTACACGAAAATGCAGGATTTTGCCGGAGAAAAAGGTCCACATAATATTGTCGTAGGCGACTTTACTGGCGACAAAGTTCCCGACATTGTTGTTTGCAACCGGCGCGGCGGGTCTATTTCTGTCATACCCGGCAACGGTGATGGAACCTTTATTTATCCGCATTACAACTATGTCGTCGGCTCACAACCCCGGTCCATTGCCGGTGCCGATTTTAATGGCGATGGCATGATGGATATCGCCGTTGTGCTCTACCAGAAAAAAATCCTCGAAGTCTTTTTAAGAAAAGCCACCGCCCCACAAATGGATACATAGAAAACCCTCGCTTTTAAAAGCGGGTTTACATCTCTGAATCCATAAAAGGTTCATCGCTCTCGATTACATACTTTCCATCTAGCCAGGCACCGAGGTCGATGGTGCGACAACGCTCCGAGCAAAAGGGTAAATAAGGATTTTGCTCTTTATCCATTTCTGATAGATTTTTACAGATGGGACATTTTAATTTTTTTTCTTTTTCAGTCATTTTTTTAGTCAGAAAATTTACGCGATTTTAGCACCTCTTCTACTAGCTAAACCTATAAAATCCACACCTTAATTGCCAATAAAAATCCATATTAGCCCACTTTTCAGTGTCTAATTGCCCGATAAAATATTAACTACTTGTATATTAAGCTATTATTGCTTTTTTAATGGAATGGGGATACAATGGTGGTAATTATAGTAAGGTATAACCATTTGAAAACAAAAGAATAATCGTATTATTCTCAAAATTCAAATAGAAAGCTTTGCCGACAGGAATAAATAAACTAATAAGATAACTATCAATAACTTACAGCCCTATTGCTGAAAGAGTGGCTGATACTTAACTAACCAGATGGAAGAAAACGCATGATAACCGAAGTTCAATCACCGGATTTTTATAAGTTGTTGGGAGTGAAACCCAACGCCAACCAAAAAGAGATCGACCGTGCCTATCAGAAGCTAATAGGCAAATTTGATTCTTCGGAAGGTGAAAGGGAGTCGCTTGACAAACCTACATTGAAAGAACAAATCGAAGCGGCACAGGAGGCCTATGACACGCTTTCTAATAAGGAAAAGCGCGAAGCCTATGATGCCGTGGTTCAAGTAAAAAAGATGCCGGAACCTTCTGCGCCTGTTAAACCCGGTCCTCTTCAATTTATGGGTCGCAAAGATCAATCGAAAAATCCGAAGCACCAAAATGTTTATCAGGATTTTTTTGGCTTTTCTGAAAAACCGTTTGACCTTACCCCTGATCCTAAATATCTCTATTTGAGTCCAAAGCATAAAGAAGTGCTGGCGCATCTGGTTTATGGTTTGCAGGAGAATAATGGTTTCTTGAAAATTATCGGCGAAGTTGGAACGGGTAAGACGATGATCTGCCGTAGTTTTCTAAGGGAGTTGAGAACTGATTTTAATATTGCCTATATATTTAATCCGGCCATCAATGAACTGGAGTTGCTACAGACCATCAACAGTGAATTGGGATTGCCCGGTAAAAGTAAAAGCAAAAAGAAACTGATCGATCTGCTCAACGCTTTTTTGTTGGAAGAACGGGCGAAAGGCCACAGAGTCGTCGTTATTATTGATGAGGCTCAGGATTTAGAACCCAAGGTTATGGAACAATTAAGGTTGCTTTCGAATCTTGAAACCGATACTGAAAAACTTATTCAGATCGTATTGATCGGTCAACCGGAATTGGAAAAAGTTCTGGCCAAAGACGGACTGCGTCAGTTGCGCCAACGCATCACGATTCAGTGGGAATTGTTACCGTTAAACCTGGAAGAGACCCGTGGCTATATTCAACACAGGTTGAATGTGGCGTTAGGAAAAGGGAAGGTTCGCTTTTCTCGTCAAGCAGTTGAAATTGTTTTTCGTTATTCGCGCGGAATTCCACGAATGATCAATGTTATCAGTGACCGAACTTTGTTGATCGCGTATACGGAGGGCACAAAAAAAATCAGTCCGCAAATTGTTAAAATTGCTGTGAAAGATATTGGTAGTCTGGTGCCGCTTGAATCCTGGGCCGACAAGTTTTGGAAGCTAGTGATTCCTTCGGCGATTGCAGCAGGAATTGGTTTCTTTGCTCTGAACTTTTTTGCGTTACCGGAATTCGATAACAAACCGCAAGGCAAAGACATTGCCGCTTTAATTAAAGAAGATCCTATCGATCTGTCGTCACCGGGTGAACTGATTAATTATTCTGCTGCTTCCGCAACAGTTGCTCCAAGTTCGAATTTTCCTGAAGTAGTGCCACAGCCC
>JABJCF010000207.1 GCA_018665625.1 Nitrospina sp.
AAAGAATTTATTGGAAAACGAGTTATGTTTGGAGGTGTTATCGTAGAGACTCGAGCTCTTCCGCAAGGTACAGAGGTCGAAGTTGTACAAAAAGAAATCGATTTTAGTGGATATCCTGAAACGAGTAATAAGACGGGAGGACGTTTTATATTTTTTAATAAAGAATTTCTGGAGCCTGAAATTTATTCTAAAGGAAGGGGTATATCAGGAGTGGGAAAAATAAAAGGAACCCAGATAAGCAAGATAGGAGATAGGCCTTATGAGTTTCCTGTTATTGAAGCTGAAGAACTAAAGCTTCTTGATAAGGTGGAGCGGAACCCTTATTTTTACCCACCTTACTGGGACCCTTGGTATCGTCCCGGTTTATATGTACCTTACTGGCCTTACTACCAATGACAGTGAGACTTTTGTTGCCAATAATGAGACTTTTTATTTTCTAAATCACATCAGAAAATAAAAAATTACTGCGGGAATGGATGCGCCAGCAAAGGATGCAGCAATACTTTTTAATATGAATGATTCCTCGATCGATGATTTTTTTGAATCGACCAATTCATCAGTAGTGGGATAAGCAGCGTTTACCTTTTCCATGGTAATATGACCTTCCAGCTAAAAAGATTTAACAAATAACTTTCTTGTACTATTTCTACTTAACGGCAAGTTTTGTGCCAAACTTAATTTGAAGGCTGAATAGTTGATAACTTCATATAAAAAAGGCTTGCTTTAGTATCTTTGGTCATATTTTTAGCCAATTTTGTCTCTCAAAGCCGTCGGATTTATTGTGTTTTCTGTCAAAATTATGTCTTTTCACTCAGTAAGATCTAAAAAACGAATGCTTTAGGTATTTACGACATGGCTCGGAAAGTGTGGGAGGAGACTCTCACGAATCATGAAAGCGATGGCAAAGTGGTTCGTGGAGAAGCGGCATAGGTAGTCTTAAATCATCACACCGTGCCATTTTATCTGGGGGTGCCACTTGTCATTTCAAGTAAAATCATTCCACTTGATGCCTGGTTCTTGCGAGCAACCATTAGAAGGAACAGATGTTAATATTAGAAGGTCAATCCTACCGTATACAGAATTGTTCATTCCGTAGGCTTGTTAATTTATTTTTCTTTTGTAAATATGGGTAGCTGTTCCATAAAATACATCTGCCGCTTCCATCAAAGTTTCGGACAAGGTGGGATGCGGATGAATCGATAAAGCCAGGTCTTTTGCTTTCGTCCCCGATTCAATAGCTAAAACCCCTTCGGCAATCAATTCGCCAGCTCCTGCGCCAGTCAAGCCGACACCAATAATTTTCTCAGATTCAGGATCAATTATTAATTTTGTCATTCCCTCACCGCGTCCCAGTGTTTGCGCTCTCCCTGATGCTCCCCAAGGAAACTTTGCGATAGAAATTTTTTTGCCCTGCGTCTTAGCTTCTGTTTCTGTCAATCCAGCCCAGGCTATTTCTGGATCAGTGAATACCACTGCGGGGATCACTCGATTATTAAAATTAGAACTCTCTCCATTTATAACTTCCACTGAAACTTTCGCCTCGTGTGCTGCTTTATGCGCTAACATAGCACCGCCGATCACATCACCAATAGCGGATATGTTAGGATCGCTTGTTTTCTGTTGTGAGTCCACGATCACAAATCGTTTATTGTTTAGTTTGACTTGAGTGTTTTCGAGGCCAAGTTTATCTGAGTTGGGTGCCCGACCTACCGAAACTAGAACCCGATCAAAAATCTTTTGTTTCGTTCCGGACTCATTTTCAATTGTCACCTGAGTCTTCGATTTGATCTGTTTGATCTCAGTAACTTTAGTGTTTAAATGAATCTCTTCAAATTGGTTTTTGATTCTATGTTGTAAAGGTCTTACAAGATCCCGATCGACCCCAGTTAAAAGCCCATCCATCATTTCCACTAAAGTTACTTGACTTCCGAGTGCGGCATAGACACTTCCCATTTCAAGACCAATATAACCTCCGCCGATAACCAGCAATTTTTCAGGTATGCTTTCTAAATCGAGTGCACCGGTAGAATCAATGAGGTTTGAATCGTTTTGAAAAGGTTGGATAGGACGCGACCCCGT
>JABJCF010000208.1 GCA_018665625.1 Nitrospina sp.
CCACACATCAGTTATTCACTTTTTCTTTGGAACATTTATAACCTACGGCACACCAAAATGGTTCTTGCTCAGAAAATACTATTCCGTCAAGGCCCGATTGTTCCATCATAAATTGGATTTGGTCGCGAGAAAATCGTTTCTCAAGGCGGGTACCAAACCTGTCTAGAGCATCTGTACGCATCGTATAAAAACTGCGGTTTCTATAAGCACTCAAAGGAACACTACTCACATTAAAATCCATCATTTCCATTACCCTGGAAAACCTTGCAAGAGGGAAATATATTAAAATTGAAATAATCTGACTGGATATGTATCGCAAACTATGGGGAAAACGGGAAATTACCATGCGAACCATATCACTCACTCGCCAAAGAGCTTGAAACCACCGAGAACGGTTTTCAAAATTATAATAAAGATAAATTAAGAATGGTGCACCTGGCTTAAGCTTATTTACACATGCTTTGATTCCAGCTTGGGTATCTGGAATATGTTGCAGCACTCCCAAGGAATAGCCAAAATCCAAACTACGATCATCGAGGGGAATCGAGTCTACACTAGCTTTATGAAACTCGCAATTTTTAAACTCCGAAAGATTTTTACGGGCAACATCAAGAGCTATACCTGGGTCTACACAATAAAGACGCCCCACTTTGGGGGCCACCAGCTTTGCCCAACGTCCACTTCCGCAACCTACATCAACACCTTTGGAATTTTCAGGCAAAAGATGCCACGGAAAAATTGAAAAATATTTTTCAAATATCTCTTTATGCTCAATCTCAGGGAGTTGCGATTGATCAAAACGATTCCACTCATCCCCAAACCCTTTGACAGTAGCAGGGTGCACATTAAATTCCTGATTAGTTTTTTCACTCATTTTTTGATTGATTGTTTTTTGATTTATTTTTCGATATCAAAGTCTAAATTAGAAAAATCACCTTATAAAAAAATTGTATAAAAAATTTAATTTCCTGGGATGATGTCATCATTCACAGAAGTAAGTGGTTTTGATTTAAGCCTCCTAGGCTTCGAATAAGCAAAAGCGGATAAAACCAAGAGACCTAATCCGGGAACATGATGCCGAGCAGCTGTCCCCCAGTTCATTGTTCCTTGAGCCCAGATAGTCTCGAGAGCAAAATATGAAATAATTAAATAGAATATGACATTTTTCATTTTTCCTGATACTTTTCGAAATCCCGCCCATGCTTTCCAAATTAAATATGCTCTAAGTAAATTTTCCAATAAAATAGCCATATCTTTAGGTCTGCTTGCACGCCAAGGCATTGGCTCGAATAAGTATTGAAATAAAGAAGTTGGAATGAAAAGTATTAAATCAGAAGTATCTTTTAATTCTATCGAATCTCTATAAGCTGCATTGGATCCAGCGCTTGCTTTAATTCCACCTTCCTGATAATTCTGAATAGCAGGCAGCACGCCGTCACTAAGCTTTCCATAACCTTTATGAAAGCCTCCCTTTAAGCTTATAAGCATTTCCAACCCCAAAACTACGATTAAAACAAGAATAGGCAAAACAAATGCAAGCTTTAATTTAACTAAACCACTTTTATAACGTCTGCAAGTTTGCAGAATTAATGCGGAAGCAAGGATATAAATTCCAAATACAATTAACCCGGCGTGCATAAGTGACATGAAATAAATAGCAAAAAACATTGTCAACCAATGAAGTAATGATTTATCCCAATAAATTTTAAGGGCGGCAAATACTGCTAAATTGACAAATAATAATTGATAAGGTTCCCGTAGGGTTACACTGGTAATAATAACTGAGGATGGAAGAAGGGCATAAATAAACATAGCCTTTCTTTGGTGCGATTTTTCAACCAATAAAATGTTCATTATTTTTAACAAAATAAAGGCAGATAAACACCAAGCCAAAACTGAAATGAGACTACCAATAAACAGGGAGTCGTCTGTTACGTCGAACGGCATCATAAAGTAAATATAACCAAGAATACAACTCATCACATGTCGAATATTCTCCTCACAATTCGAGATCGTTGGATTTTCCAAAAATCTTACCGCCCATCCATGGAATGACAATGGATCTGCTTGTTGCCCAAAATCGAACTCAAAAAAGCCATTCCATATTGCGATTATCAGACGCATAAAAAGACCTATAATAATTATCATGCGGGCAGAAATAAACAATTACGATTCATTCTCCATATAATTTAACCTACTTAATCTTTATTATTTTCACGTAACGCTGAATCACCTATTTTCTATTGGGCGGTGAACTTATTTTTAAAATAAATATTTTTCTTATTATTAATTATTTTTACTTTTATTTCTAAAATTTCATAACCACATTTATTTCCCCAGACCTCGGTAAGTTTGTGAATGAATTTTTCAGTATTAACAATACTTACAAATGAATCTGGCGTTCCAACTTCAACACTTTGATTTTTTTGAAGCCTGCTCTGGAAGCGACATCCATATAACTTAAATTACCAGGAATGACGAAGGAGAAGGCCTGACCATACATAAAATTATCATAAGGATCATTGAAAATGTCCTTATTTTTTCAATGAATACATGCTGTTTCCCAAAAGCCCATGTTGAGTGTCTGATAAGTATTCCAAGGGTAGAAATTTATTAATATACCTGTAGGAAAATTTTGAAGGTATTTCCTTGGGAATATCATAATACGTGGAATTCAACATTTTTAATGATCTCAGTATCGGATCAATTTTGAAAGGCAGTTCATTCGCCTGATCTTTAAACATTTTCGTCCTATCAGCGTACCGGTATTCGGGAAGTAGGATAAGCAGATCTTTAGATATGAGTCTGGAAAACGGAAAAAAAACAGCGTAATTATTACTGACAAGGACGTCTCAATTAAAGACCTATATTCC
>JABJCF010000209.1 GCA_018665625.1 Nitrospina sp.
TCGGCATAAACGAAAAGGTGTGCAGGAAATGAGCCGAGGTACTCTAGAACAACTTTATCTCTCCATGCGCTTTGGCTTGATCGAAGAATATGAAAGCAGATCCGAACCTTTACCCGCTGTTTTGGATGACGTGTTCGTTAATTTTGATGACGAGCGAGATAAAAGGTTGATAGAAGTACTCAATCAGTTTGGCCAACAACGCCAAGTCATCGTCCTCACCTGTCACCAACGCTCCCTCGAAGCCTACCAAAACATCGGCGCCCACCAAGTCACCTTTTAATCAAAAAGAGGAAAGTATCAACTTGACAGGGAAAGTCCTTTCTGCGAATATAAATGAATATTTAATAATTTATTCATTATTTACAAATGAAGCTAGCCCAGGAAACGACAGAAGCAACCAAGCACGATATCCTCGACAAGGCGTTTGCGCGGTTCGGTCACTACGGATTCGGTAAAACCACCATGGCTGAAATCGCCAAAGATTGCGATATGTCAGCGGGCAACCTTTACCGCTACTTCGAAAACAAAAAGGAAATCGGCGCCGGTTGCGCCCGACGCTGTATGCAACAAAAACTAGAGTTAGTGCGGGAAATTGTTCGGAACAAAAAACTGAACCCCTCCAAAAAACTGCAGCGGTTCACCCTGGACATCCTCGACTATATGCACCAGCAGTTTGCTGATCAGCCTGCTTTAATGGAACTGGTAGATTTCATTTCCCGCGAGCGTTGGGACATCGTACAACAATACATGGATCAGGAAAGATCATTGCTTTCAGAAATCCTTTCAGAGGGAAACCGCTCCGGCGATTTCAATATCCCGGATGTTTTGGAAACCGCAAAATGGATTCAGGCCTCCTTAATCAAATTTATCGCTCCAAGATATATGGATGCATTCCCACTGAAAGAATTAAGAAAAGAAGCAAGCGGTGTAACGGCTTTACTGATCGAAGGACTCAAAGCTTAATATTTTTTATAAACAAAATGAATAATTTTAAAAATAATTACTACAAATATGAACAATAACCCTAACAATGGCTTTGGCGGATGGGTACTCCAATTTCGCTGGTGGATCATTCTCGCCACATTATTGCTCGTCTTATCAGCGGCATCAGGAGCACGTTTTCTAAGTTTTTCCACCGACTACCGGGTATTTTTCAGTAAAGACAATCCGCAATTAGTGGCTTTCGAAACTTTGCAAAATACCTACACAAAAAACGACAACGTGATGTTCGCAGTGGAACCTAAAGACGGAAAAGTCTTCACACGTGAAACTCTCGCGATCATCGAAGAGATCACTCAAGCGTCATGGAAAATCCCCTACTCTTTACGCGTCGATTCCATTACAAACTTTCAATACACCTGGGCTGATGCCGATGACCTTATAGTCCAGGACCTCGTTGAAAATGCCGCATCGTTCACCAATGAACAATTAAAAAAAGTTCAGGCAGTGGCTCTCGCCGAACCCCTACTGCTAAATCGACTGATCACTAAAAAAACAGATTTAACCGGGGTCAACGTTACAATCAATCTCCCCCATAAATCTATTACCGAGACTCCAGAGGTTGCGGCGTTTGTCCGTAATATGCAAGACAAGTTTGAGGAAAAATATCCTTCCATAAAAATTTATCTCACCGGTGTGGTTTTCATGGACAACGCTTTTAATGAGGCGGGGGAAGGAGACATGAAATCCCTTGTGCCTATTATGTATGGCATTGTTCTTATCATAATGGCACTCACTCTTCGTACCTTTTGGGGAACTTTCACTACAATTTTGATTATGGCATTTTCGATTTTGACAGGAATGGGTCTTGCCGGTTGGTCAGGAATTCTTTTAACCCCCATTTCCGCAAATGCTCCAACGATTATTCTCACGCTTGCAGTTGCAGACAGCATTCATATCCTGGTCACCTTATTTTATGAAATGCGTCATGGCAAAACCAAATACGAAGCCATCAAGGAATCGCTACGAGTAAATCACCAGCCTGTTTTCATAACAAGCATCACCACAGCTATTGGTTTTTTAAGCTTGAATTTTAGTGACTCCCCGCCCTTTCGTGATCTGGGGAATATCGTTGCGATGGGTGTGATGGCAGCCTATGTCTATTCTGTATTTTTTCTTCCAGCAATAATCTCCCTCTTGCCTTTACGCGTAAAAACAGGGTCTACATCTCATAATGGGTGGATCGATTCTCTCGGAGACTGGGTTATCAGCAATCGCAGGCCCCTTTTTTGGGGAATGATGACCTTGATCATCGCTCTTTCTGCTCAGATACCTCGAATTGAAATAGATGAAAAATTTAATGAATATTTTGATACCCGTTACCAGTTTCGCGTCGACAACGATTATGTAGAAGAGCACCTGACTGGATTCGAGTCTATCGAATATTCACTCAAAGCCGGAGAATCGGGCGGCATCAGCAATCCTGAATATCTTAAAAAAGTAGCGGAATTTGCGGACTGGTATCGGCAACAGCCCGGCGTCATGTATGTCAGCACGCTCACCGACACCATGAAACGGCTGAATAAAAATATGCATGGTGATGACGAGGCTTATTATCGTTTACCCAATGAACGCGACCTTTCCGCACAATATCTGTTGTTATACGAACTGTCGCTGCCGTTTGGGTTAGATCTGAACAACCAGATAAACATCGACAAATCTTCGACACGATTCACGGCCATACTTGAAAGTGTTTCAACACAAACCGCCTTGGACCTCGAAAATTCTGCTCAAGAATGGCTGAAGAAAAACGCCCCACCAGAAATGGCTTCACACGGGGCCAGCCCACTCATCATGTTTTCGCATATCGCCATGCGCAATATCGACAGCATGATGTCTGGAACCTTTCTCGCCCTACTTTTAATTTCGGCAATTTTGGTAGGGGTTTTAAAAAGTTTTAAACTCGGACTCATCAGCACCATCCCCAACCTCGTTCCCGTTTTCATGACTTTTGGAATATGGGCGGTTTTCGTGGGTCATATTGGCATGGCAGTTTCTGTCGTCGCGCCTGTCGCCCTGGGGATTATTGTGGATGACACCGTACATTTTCTTAGTAAATACAGAAGAGCCCGCTACGAGTTGGGGAAAAGCGAGGAGGAAGCCGTTCGATATTCATTCCACACCGTTGGAACCGCATTGTTTCTGACATCTATCATTCTAGTATGTGGATTCTTTGTGCTCACTTTATCAGGGTTTCGTATGAATGTGCATTTAGGGTTTATGACCACCATTGCCATTTTATGTGCGCTGGTTGCAGACTTTCTGTTCCTACCCACTCTACTGATGGGGAAGCCAAACCGTGCAGAGCAAGCGCAGAAACAAGTTAAAATCACAAGCTAGGTATTTAGGAGACGTTACTATGAAACATTTTTATATATTCCTGACATTTACATTACTATGGGTCGCGCCCGTATTTGCGGAGACCCCTGAAGAAAAGGGACTCTCCATAGCGAAAGAAGACGATAAAAGAGATAACGGCTTTAAAGATTTTACCGCCAATATGGTAATGCTATTAAAAAACAAACAAGGCGAGGAAAGCAGTCGGCACATTCGAAATAAGACTTTAGAAGTCGAAGGCGACGGCGACAAATCGATTTCAATTTTCGATCGCCCCCGAGATGTAAAAGGCACCGCCTTACTCAACTTTACCCACAAAGTTGGCACCGACGATCAGTGGCTTTATTTACCCGCCCTTAAACGTGTTAAGCGAATCAGCTCTTCCAATAAATCGGGATCTTTTATGGGAAGCGAATTTGCCTATGAAGATGTCACCAGTCAAGAGGTAGAAAAATACAACTATAAATGGATCCGCGATGAAGAACATAAAGGCGAATTAAGTTTTGTTTTTGAACGCTATCCGGTTTATAAAAATTCAGGCTACACACGGCAAGTCGTTTGGCTAGACAAAAAAGATTACAAAATATTGAAAATAGAATTTTTTGATCGAAAAAATTCACCACTAAAAACATTAACGCAATCTGATTTCAAACAATATCTCGACAAGTTTTGGTATCCCGGAAAAATGTTTATGGAAAATCATCAGACAGGAAAAAGCACCCTGCTTACCTGGACGGATTATAAATTTCACAACGGTCTTTCAGACAAAGACTTCAACAGAAATAGTCTTAAGCGCGCTCGCTGATCATGCTCAAATCTTATTCAACAAGGTGTGCCATTTTATTTATTTTGGTCCTCGGTTTATTTCTTAATTCTTCGCCTAAAGTTTTTGCGCACGAAATTTCAGGCTATGCAGAAGGGGAACTTCGACTGTTTCCCAATGAAGCTTTGTATCCAGGCCAGAACGAACAGTCAGCCTCCTTTGCCTTCCAGCCAGAGTATTACCATGAATTTAAGAGTGGTAGCAGTTTCACCTTTGTTCCTTTTGTGCGAGTCGACAGTGGTGACCAAGAACGCACTCACTTTGACATACGTGAGTTTACCTTTCTCTGGCTCGAAGAAGATTTTGAATTAAGAGTCGGAGTAAGAAAAGTTTTTTGGGGTACGACCGAAGTCCTCCATCTGGTAGACATCATCAACCAAACCGACTTAGTGGAAAACACCGACACAGAAGACAAGCTAGGCCAACCTATGGCCAACCTGTCCTTTTCCCGCGACTGGGGAACGGTAGATTTATTCTGGTTGCCTTTTTTCCGCGAACGAAGTTTCGCAGGGACGGGTGGCAGGCTGCGCGGGGCTACTATCGTTGACGAAAACCGCGTTCAATATGAAAGTGCCGCCGAAGAATGGCATAGCGATTGGGCATTCCGCTACTCCCATACATTGGGCGATATCGATCTCGGCATCTCCCAGTTCATAGGGACCAATCGCGATCCAACTTTGCTAGATGGAACCGATTCCAACGGCAATGCCATAAAAATTCCAAGATACGAACAAATCAAACAAACCAGTCTCGATGTTTCCTATGTTGTGGGTGACTGGCTGTGGAAACTCGAATCCTTATACCGGACCGGTCAGGGCAACGACGACTATTTTGCCTGGACGGGTGGATTCGAATACACCTTCGTAGGTGTTCTAGAATCAGGTATGGACCTGGGTCTGATAGGGGAATGGATGTTTGATACCCGGGAAGAAGAAGCCACAACCGCATTTGAAAACGATATCGCAACCGGAATCCGCCTCGCAGTCAACGATGCTTCCAGCACCGAAGCGCTCTTGGGATGGGTGCAAGATCTGGACACATCCGCTCGCTTTCTTTTTCTGGAAGCCAGCCGAAGGTTTGGCGACAACTGGCTCCTGACCGCCGAGTTACGCACCTTCCTCAACCAACCCATAGAAGACTTTCTGTTTGAACAACGTGATGACGAAATTCTGCAAATAGAACTCGCCTACTACTTCTAGTGGCGAGCCGCCACTGACCATTTGTCAAAACCCATCAAGCGAAACCTTCACGCAAAAGCTGCTAGAAATGGCTTTCAATACTTTCCCCCGATAAGAGGGAAGTAAAAAAGGCAAACCGAAAACCAATCCATTTGGTTATAGTTTTATTAATAATATTTAATTTTGTCCCGCTTCCCAAGAAGTAAGGGTCTGGTATAATGGCCATATGCCAACTTCAAAAAATATCAGAGTCTTTCTTTTATGTATTGCCGGGGTGTTAATACTCCCTTCCCTTCTGTTTGCAAATTCATTCAACCAACTGGTTAAAGAAAAGCAGATCCTGGAAAAACAGTTTGGAGTTAAAACACTGGAGTGCTTTCCTTTCAAAAAGGAAATCGGCTTCACCGAAGACCAGATCCCTTTGATAGAGCAATGCCTGCAGGGGGCAACCTCACTAAAAGAAGCCTTTTCCCAGATAAATCACAAAGAATATAAGGAGGTTGGAATCAGCAACCGCTTTTTGCGAACCGCAGGGTTTCACACAGTACTGATAAACTGGCAGGCCTCACCTGTTGAAATGGCAGAATTTTTAAACCAGCGTCTCAGCCATCAAGAACAGATTGAGTTTATTGATAAAATTCGCGCATTAAAAAAAGAAATCCGCAATAAAGGTTTTATAAAAGA
>JABJCF010000210.1 GCA_018665625.1 Nitrospina sp.
TCTTGGGTTTTATGGAGTGGCAGGAACCTCCAATATTTTTTCATGGATCCCTGGTTTAAAAGACAGCCCAGTCGCTGTTTTTGACTCGGGTTCCAACACTTGGGGCAAGCCATTTGGAGGTGTTCCCTGCCTTGTTCAACCTCCTAAAGATCTAGATTCTGTTGAGAACATTATCCCAGCCCCCTTCAGGCTCCATGATGAAATAGCAAAATACATTGAGGGCAGAAAAGTTAAAAATTTAAGGGTGCACCCGCTTTACTAGAGCTATCAACAAATAGTTCGGGCTTCTGAGGGATTTGAAACCTCTCTATCTTTTGAGGGAAATTTCTTCGACTCTTGTGTTGAGGGTAACTGCATCCAATATAAGTCAAGTGAGGATAGTGACTTAATATTTGAGAAGATACATCGAGCATTTAAACCAAGAGGGAAGTTTTACGGCACTTTGGTTTCTGATCGATCCATAGACTCTGGAAGAGGGGAGAGAATAGATGAGCAAACCTTTGATTTTTTAGAGGCTAAATACCCTCAAGGGATGTATAATTATTTTCCTGCAATTCACTTTTTGAATAAAAATGAATTATAGGAAAACACACTGGATAATTCTCTTCTCATGAATTTGAATTTATGGTTGAGACCAGTGAGAATGGCCCGGAACCTGAAAACGCTTTCCCAAAATAGTGGGTAATGGTGCAAAAATGATAAGGGTTTACGAAAAGCCATTTCAACTTCTTGCGATAAATAATACACTCATAGTTCATAACCAAATTCGATTTCTAGATGTCCAATTTCACAAGTGTACAAAATTCCCAAAATGTGGGGACCGTTGAAGTTTTCCAGGATGTGGGCTCGGAACAATTTGATTCCGTTGGCCATCCAGACCGTGAGTTAATTCCTCAAAAGGAAAAACCTTCATCTCGTCTTCTTTTTATTGGCCTTCCAAATGGTGGAAGCCGTCCAGGAAAAGCCGGGCTTTTTCTGCCTCTGGGGCTTGCTTATGTTACAGCCGCCCTTAAGGAACGGGTTTATACCTACGACTGCATAGACTTACATACCGAGCAAATTATGCAGAAAAAACCGTTTGATTTTTGGGACCGAATTCAGGACTTCGACCTTTCCTCTTACGACCTGATCGCATTTGGTGGTGTTTTTCTCAAGTTTGAAGACCTCCGATACCTTTCCAGTCGGATCAAGGAAAATTACAGTCATATATTCCAGGTAGTGGGTGGGAACATGGCAACCATGACACCCGACGTAGTTTTGGAGACAACGCAAGTAGACTGTGTTTGTCTTTATGAAGGTGAGGAAACCATCGTAGATTTGGTGCAGACCTTAGAAAAAGGGGACGATTGGAAAGAGGTTAGAAGTATTAAATATCGTGATGAAAACGGTCAGCCGATGGAGTCCCCTTCGCGCCCCAAATTAACCGCAGATAAGGTCCCTCATCTGCCGGATCGGGATGCCTGGAATTTCGATTTGATTCGCAAGGCCTATCCCGTTGGTTCACCGGGGCGCTATAGTGCTGTCGCTTTTGCTAGTAGAGGTTGTCCTTTTTCCTGTACTTTTTGCAAACCCCTGACGGGAAAAGAAATTCGTTCCCGTGAAATCGACAGTATTGTCCGCGAAATAAAATATCTGAAAGAACATTGGAATGTTCAATATGTCCGTTTTTTCGATGAGGTTTTCATTGGTTCAAAATTTCGAATTAAATCTTTATGCGAAGCAATGATCGAGGAAAAACTGGATATTTTCTGGTGGTGTCAAACGCAAGTACGTCTTATTGATGAAGACATTCTTAAAATAATGAAAAAAGCAGGGTGTATTGAAATTGCCTACGGAGTGGAATCTGGAAGCGACACAATGCTAAATGATATGAAAAAAGGAATATCGGTAGACATTATAAGAGATGTTCTGGAAGCCACCGACCGATCAGGTATTCGCATTAGTTTAAATTTGCTGGCTGGAACACCTGCAGAAACCGTAGAAACCTTAAAGGAAACTCGGGATTTTTTAATCTCACTGAATCATATTAACTGGGCCAATGTTCCAACCATTGAGTTTGTGGTACCATTACCGGGGACGGAATTGTTTAATACTGCGGTTGAAATGAATCTAATTGAAAATCCAAAGACATATGTTGTCGAGGCCCTCGCTAAAATGGAAAAGTATTCCAAATCCATTAACATGACAACCATGTCGTCTGAGGTATTCATCTCTACTGTACAAAAGTTTAATAAGGAACTTTCCAAGGATTTCTATAAAAAACACCCAATCCGCTTTCTAATGTCTGTTTTCAGTCTGGACCATTTAAGATGGGATTTACTGTTCCGTAACTTCTCGCTAAGACAAGTGATCCCTCTTCTGGATTCTCTGGCGTGGGCAACCGTCGGCAAGCAAATGTACCGTTTAAAAAAATAGACCAGGGTTTACCTGGGAAATTATGCAAGACACTTACTAATTAAGATTCCCTCTAGGGGTTAATAAATGAATGATTTTCGTGTTAAGGGCGAAAAGATTGCTGAAAAGTACGATAGTAATGAGATGGACTTTGATGAATCCACTTATCACTACAGTTCTCAGGAAAAAGAGCGGCAGTTTATCGATGCCCAGTTTGTAACTGAAGAAGAAAAAAGTATATATAAAGCCTATCGGGAAGAGTGGCACCGCAGGGCCGACCAATTGGATGCTGGAGACAAACCTCTGGCAGTTATTTGTGAACTGGTCAGCTCCTGCAACCTTCATTGTGAGATGTGCTACACCATCACCCCCGAGTTTCAGGATACTGTAGTAGGTTCACAACGAATGATGCCTTGGGAACAAGTTGTAAAGATAGTAGATGAATGTGTTGAAATTGGTGTTTACAGCATCCTTTTTTCGTGGCGGGGTGAATCTACAATGTATCGAGTAAAAGGGCCCGACGGGAAACATAAAGATTTTGCAGATGTAATGGAACTTATCATAAAACATCAACTCAGTCGGTCATTCGAACGATTCATCCATAAGTCATTACGACAGACATTTCGCCAACTTGTTTTGAATTCACGAGGCCAATAACTATGAAAAAATATTGTGATGGCATCACCCGCCGCGATGCGCTGCAGGCGGGAGTTGCGGGTGCGTTTGGACTGAATCTGGCCTCGATGTTGAAACTCGATGCGAGCGAAAAAACAACGACGAAGCCCAAGAACGCGATCTTCATCTTCCTCACCGGCGGGCA
>JABJCF010000211.1 GCA_018665625.1 Nitrospina sp.
AATAACGCAATCTGATTTAAAAAATAAAATCAATGTAGGAGATGTGAGAACTCTGTGCCTCGATGTGGATTGGCAGGAAATAGAAGCTTATCCAAACGAACCGCCGAAGGTAATAATAACACCGGAGAATCTTGCCTATGTCATTTTTACATCGGGATCAACAGGAAAGCCCAAAGGCATTTTGCTAACACACGGGGGTCTTTCTAATTTGACGCATACTTCAAATAGGTTTTTCCATGTGCATAAGAAAAGTCGTATGCTTCAATTTTCTTCCTTTGGTTTCGATGTCGCTGTTTGGGAAATTTTTATGGCCCTTGCTGCTGGTGCTACATTGTGTCTGGGAACGGGAAAATCTCTTTTCTCCTTGCTGGCATTGCCGAAAACTTTGAGGGAAGAAAAAATAACCATGGCTCTACTTCCCCCTTCCCTATTGAATGTTATTTCGGCAGATGGGTTGGATTCCCTGGAAACCGTCATTGCAGTTGGGGAGCGATGCACCAACGAGAATGTGAAAAAATGGGCGCCGGGACGAAAATTTTTTAATGGTTATGGTCCTGCAGAAGGAACGGTAACGGTTTCGGCTTACTTGACGGATGCTGACGAACCGCAACGTCCTTTGGGTCCTTCCATTGGTCGACCGTTAGAAAACATAGAAATTTATATATTAGATTCTAATTTAAATCCTGTTCCAATTGGTGTGCCTGGAGAAATGTGTCTGGGCGGTGTTTGTATCGCACGTGGTTATTTGAATCAGGAAGAAAAGACCCAAGAAAAATTTGTTACACATCCATTTCATCCAGGAAACCTTATATACCGGACAGGAGACCGAGCCCGTTATTTGCCCGATGGAAATATGGAATTTTTAGGGCGGGTAGATTATCAGGTAAAAATTCGTGGCTATCGGGTGGAGCCTGGTGAAATCGAGGCGGTGCTAAATGGTTGTGAGGGAGTGCAGGCTTGTACTGTTATGGTAAAAAAACATTCGAACGAACAAATTTATCTTGTTGCTTACCTCAGTGCGGTGAAAGAAGCACCCTTTGAAAAGGAAAGCCTGCTGAAAACCCTAAGCCAAAAATTTCCCTCTTATATGATTCCTTCTGCGTTGGTAGTGCTGGAAAAAATGCCATTGAACGCAAATGGAAAGGTCGATAGATTTTCCTTGCCAGAGCCAGAACCCTCAGATTTTCAGACGTTTTCAGGGAAAGATTCACCGAATTGGATGGAAAATTTTCTTGGCCGTTAATGAGGTCCAGAGGTTATGTAACGTATCCTTGACACTAAACCATACCGATAATGTTAAGATGCCGGCTTAATAAAATTGAATTCTTGTGAATTGGAGCATCAATGAGTTTCAAAGGTGAATATCAGATCGCCAATCTTGAGCAAAGGTTGCCGAATAATGAGGTTCGCTGCAATCTTTCCCCTCGCAATTGCAAAATGAAGGAAGGGCAATTGGGATTTTGTGGCGTTAGGGGCAACCGGGATGGAAGGTTGGTCACTTACACTTTTGGAAAAGGGGTTCACCTTACAGAAGAATTGATTGAGACAGAGGCCATCTACCATTTTGCTCCCGGTGCGAAAATACTTTCTCTGGGAAATATTGGTTGCAACTTAAATTGCCAGTATTGCCAGAATTGGAAAACCTCACAGGCCAAGTTTGTTGAAGATAAAGATGTCCACTCCTTTACCCCCGAATCTATTATAGAAACCGCTTTGCGGCATAATATCCGCGTCCTCTCCTGGACTTACAACGACCCGGTGGTCTGGCACGAGTTTGTAATCGCGACAGCTAAACTTGCGAAGAAGGCGGGGATATACAATTTATATAAATCGGCTTGCTTTATTACTGAAGAAGCGTTGGACGAGTTGTTGCCGCATATAGATATTTTTTCTGTATCCATTAAAGCCATCGATGAAGCATATTATCGCAAACTCACTACAGGTTGGTTGCAACCGGTTTTGGATGCGACCAAAAAAATCTATAAAGCAGGCAAGCATTTAGAAGTCAGCAATCTGATGATCACTGATGTCAGTGATAATGAACAATCCGCAAGAAACATGGCAGGTTGGGTATTGGAAAATTTAGGGCCAGAGATCCCTTTGCATTTTGTCCGGTTTCATCCTGAATACCGAATGCGCGATACCGTTCGAACTCCGATTGACCGTTTAGAAAGAGCGCAGGTCATCGCCAAAGAAATGGGACTGCAACATGTCTATCTTGGCAATGTTGCCAATACAGATGCCACCAGTTCCTTTTGTAATTTTTGCGGCAGTAAACTGGTGCATCGTTTTGGGCTGGCAGCGCATCTGGAATCATTGAAACAAGATTCTAGCTGTGGCAATTGTGGTAAAGCAGTTCACTTCAATGCTCTCGATTTGCAGGACTCACTAGAAAATTCTGAAACAACTTTGCCAGACAATGAACTTGTCCGTCACACTTATGAGTGGCGAGGAGATATCACTTCCATCCATGTTCAGGCGAAGAATCCGACAAATAAAGCGACAAGCATCTATTACCGGAAACAAAGTGATGCCTCAGAACTTTGGAAAGAGATTCCGCTAGCTGCCGAAGAGAGCTTTCGTTTTATACTGGCTAAACCCAATGCAGAAGAAAGCGGATTGGAAATTGCTCTACCGGATTTCATAGTTTCAAATTTGTTCGAAGTTTTCGACCGCGCACATTTCCCCACCATTTCAATAGAAGAGGGTGTGTCAGAAAATGATAGGACCGCGTTGCCAAAATTTGAAGGAAAACAAATTCCTGAAAAACTAAAACTTTCTCTGGCGGAGCCGAACCCATAGAAGACGGAAACAAATTCGATCCCATCACTCGGGCTTTGCATATTCGTGAAGACGATGCCGGCGCCCACCCAGCGGTCACCCCTGTTTACCAAACCAGTGCATTCGAAGCCGACTCGCCCTATTTTTATAGTCGAAAAAATAATCCAAATGTAGCGGAACTGGAAAAGGTGCTGCAAACATTGGAAAACGCTGAGTATGCGGTGGCAGTAACCTGCGGTATGTCGGCCATATTTATGAGCCTGGAAATTTTACGTTCTGGCGACACGTTGGTAGTGAATCCATTTATTTATGGGTGCAGTTATAAACTATTGCAGCGTATTAGCGAACGACGAGGTTTCAAACTGGTCGATCTGGATTTTTCGGAAGAATCAAATATCGATAAAATACCCGCTGATACAAAAATGATATTTTTCGAAACTCCAACAAATCCGTTTCTAAAAACTGTTGATATCGAAAAAGTTTCAAAGCATGTTAAAAGCAACAACCCAGGCACGGTAGTTGTGGTCGACAATACCTGGGCAACGCCTTTATTCCAGCATCCCTTGGAATTAGGTGCAGATGTTTCATTGCATAGTGGAACCAAATATTTTTCTGGTCACAGTGACGTGATGAATGGAGTTCTTATGACCAACCGGAAAGATCTGGCTGAAGAGTTTCGAGAAACACGGTTTTATGGTGGAATGCTTCTTTCCCCAGAAAATGCATGGCTCACCCGTCGTAGCTTGCAGACTCTGGACATTAGACTGAAACAGCAGCAAAGCGTCTGCGCCGAGATAAGGGACTTTTTAAATCAGCAACCGCAGGTAGAAAAAGTCTACTATCCGAAAATAGATGGGAAACAATTAAAAGGATATGCTGGTATTTTATTTTTTGAGCTCAAAGACCCGGACGGGTATATAAAGTTCAGGGATGAGTTGGAAATTTTTAAAACGGGAACCGGTATGGCCTGTGTGACATCCATGATAGCGCAGCCCTGGTCGGGCAGTCATGCTTCTATGACGGATGAAGAAAAACGGCAAATCAATATTGGTGAAAACCTGGTGCGATTGTCCTTTGGTCTGGAAAACCCCGAAGACCTGAAAAACGATCTTCTAAGCGCCTTTAAGATTTTATAAGATTGATAGTCAGCCTGTTTTACTATAATGCCATCCTATGGAAAAGTTCGACAAAGAAAAGATTACTTCTGATTTAAAACACTTTTTTCAAACAGAGTTTCCGGCCCCTGATGTTGAGCTTACCGAAACCTCCGATCTGCCTTCCCTATTCATCATAGATTCCCTTCGTGTCTTAACAACAGTTCTTCACCTGGAGCAACACTTTGGTATTTCTCTGGTTGAGTCAGATGTCAGCGCAGAAATTTTTCAGAATCTGGATAGCCTTTCGAATTTCGTGCTAACCAAACTGCAAGCCTGACCATGTCTTTTTTAGGCAATAGTCCTTTAACTCCAGAACAGCAGCAGGAAAATGACACACCCGTAAAGTGGAATGTGATTTTGGCGGTTCTTGGAACTTTATTGGTCTACGCCTACCTTTTTACCCATATAGCAGATTGGGCCAATCTTCCGCTTCCACAAGATCTCGCAGAAAAAATAGGCATCGAGACTGAAGACATTTTTGATAGTGATCATAATGTTGATAGCGAAATGTTCATCTCTTCTACGGATGAATTTAGTAATGATGATGAGCGTTTGATCCTTTTTGCCATCGTCGCTGTTGCTTTTTTATGCTCTTATTTTCTTCCCATGCGTTTCAAAAAAGCTTCGCTTTTCATTTCGTTTCTAATAGGCATGGGAGTTTTATATGGATTGCGTACTACCACCTGTTTACTTTTGGCGCATTGGTTGGTGTATCTGGTTTTACATATTCCCAAAGCTGCACAAAAATTCGCGTTTGGGTTTCTGGCAGGGGTATTGGCCTGTATTGCATTTGCAGAACCGGGAGATTCCTGGTTCAAAAACGCGTCCCTCATTTCGGCCTGGGGAATGGCATTTTGCCTGTTTTTCAATTTACTGATCTGGCCAGTCATGTTGCGCTTTGCAGTTTGCGCAAAAGTATTAAGAACTTTAGTTATACAGTCGGCGCTAATAACAGTTTTTATAGGTGCAATTTGGGAAGGGTTTCAGGGAGAAGTTTGGACTCTCCCTTTAGGTGTCTTACTGTTCTTTTGGCATTGGGAACGGTTGATGATGTACCACGTCGATTATAAAAGCGGTCGCATGCCGAAAGAGGTATCGCCTATCTCCTATCTTTCGGTTTTCTTAACTCCTGCGTCCCTTCCTAACTGGAAATGGGGGGTTACACTTGGGCAGGGTTACACTTATCTTGAAAATAATTTTTATTGTGTCGATAAAAACCGTCTGGCGATTGAAGGATTAAAGATTTGGGGCATCGCTCTACTTTATCTTGTATTTAATGATGTGATTCGATACGGATTGGTCAACCTATTTCAGTCTTATGGGATAGAAGTTTATAACGCCCGCATTACAAAAATGGTTTCGCATTATGTTTCGGGGGATGAGGTGACCACCTCATCGGTATTGGCGACCACGGTTTTAGACCAGATACGCTGGATGATGTTGTGGGGAGGGTCGGTACATTTTAAAACAGGAATATGGCGAGTCTGCGGTTATCAAATGGACCCTTATTTTAATAAACCCTGGATGTCCACCAACCTGGTTACTTTCTGGGTGCGCTTTACTTTTCACTATCGCGAATTTTTGGTCCGATGTTTTTATTACCCGACGTTTTTTAAATATTTCAAAAATAATTTTGTTCTTCGAATAACTCTTGCAACTTTTGCCGCAGTTACGATAGGTAATCTCGTATGGGGCCATATGACGGAAGGCATGTTTTACCACGGCATGTATTACAGCAATTTTGCGGAGGTTTTAAAGACCTGGCCCTATTTTATTTTGCTGACACTGGGAATTACGGTAACGGAATTATATTTGTTCTGGAGAAAACCCAAACGAAAACCCTGGACGTTGGATCGCTACTGGGCCACAGACTTCTTCGCCATGTATTGCACTATCCAGTTTTATTGCATCATTCATGTGTTTGCCAAACCCAGTTCAGGAGCCACCCTGACCGATTGCGCTAAATTATTTTTAATCGGATTTGGCATACATCTCGATTGATACCTTCCTTATAAAATCGAGAATTGTTTGTGTTAACCTGAGTTCTATCAATTAATATTTAGCAGGTTTATAAATGCAGCGTTTTTTCTTCCTACTCATTCCAGTTTTAATGGCAGTGATGGTTTTCTTCTTTTACGGCGAAGCCTTTCCTGAGAAACCTTACAACCGTCTGGTGCATGAGAAGAGCCCTTATCTTTTACAGCACAAGAGCAATCCAATCCACTGGTACGCATGGGGGGAAGAGGCACTTAAAGCATCTCGTGACCAAAACAAACCCATTTTCTTAAGCATTGGTTATTCAACCTGCCATTGGTGCCATGTTCTCGAAAAAGAATCATTTGAAAATGAAGAAGTAGCTGCAATGCTGAACGATGGTTTCATTTGCATCAAAGTAGATCGAGAGGAGCATCCCGATGTCGATCAGTTTTATATGAATGTAGTGCAGGCGATGACAGGTGGCGGAGGCTGGCCCTTGACCGTAATCATGACACCGGAAAAAATTCCTGTGTTTGGAGGAACCTATTTCCCAAAAGACCAACTCATGCAAATTATAAGTGCATTGGATTCAGCATGGACCGATCAACCAGAAAAAATAAAAGCCGTTGGGGATAATGTTAGAAAATTTATAGAAGCCGGAGACCGCATCTCAACCCAATCGGTTACCTTAGATGAAACGATGATGAAAGATTTTTATAAAAAATCCATCATCAGTTTCGATGAAGAGAATGGTGGGTTTGGTCTTGCCCCCAAGTTTCCGCCGACCATGAAAATGCGCTTGCTGTTACGTATCGCCCAACGGACTGCAGACAAGCACGCGGTTAAAATGGTGGCGTCTACTTTAGAGCATATGGCGCGTGGGGGAATTTATGACCACCTCGCTGGTGGATTTCATCGCTACTCCACAGACCCGATTTGGTTGGTGCCGCATTTTGAGAAGATGCTCTACGATCAGGCAGCCATGGCGACCGTTTATCTCGAAGGTTATCAAGTTACAGGAAATGAAGTTTTCGAATCGGTGGCGCGAGGTATTCTCGATTATGTTCTCAGCGATATGACAGGCCCAAATGGCGAATTTTATTCCGCTGAAGATGCCGATAGTGAAGGCGAAGAGGGAACGTATTATGTGTGGTCCGATGCGGAACTTAAAAAAAGTCTTACATTGGAAGAGTATCAACAAGCCTATAAGTTATTCGGCGTGACATCTGTTGGTAATTTTGAAAAAACAGGGAAAAATATTCTGCATTTAAATAAAGAAGTTAGCTGGAAAGAAGGCGAAGCAGCAGGAGTCCTAAAAAGCAAATTATTAAAAATCAGAGAAAAGCGCGAACGTCCATTTAAAGACGATAAAATTTTAACGGCCTGGAACGGACTCATGATAAGTGCCATGGCAAAAGCGGCTCAAGTGCTGCAGGATGAAAAATATTTAAGCGCAGCACAACAATCAGCCCAGTTTATTAAAGCAAAGCTTCACGAGAACGAAAAACTGGCACGTCGATACCGGGAAGGCGAAGCCAAGTTCACTGCCAGCGTCGATGACTATGCTTACTTGATTCAGGGGTTAATCCATCTATATGAAGCGGACTTCGATGAACAATGGCTGATCTGGGCCAATACATTACAGAAAAAACAAGATGAGTTGTTCTGGGATAAGGAAACAGGCGGTTATTATTTTTCAGAGGAACAGGGCAGTCTTTTACCCGGTCGCAATAAACGTTTCGAAGATAACGCTCGCCCCAATAGCAACGCGGTTTCAGCGCTCAATTTATTGAAACTATATAACTTCACCCTTTACAGGCCCTATAGAGAAAAAGCCAAGACCATTTTCACTCTGGCAGGTGAAATGATGAGCCGGGCTCATAACGCCTTTGCGCAGATGTTTATCGCGTTGGATTTCTATCTCGATAAATCGAAAGAAGTGGTTGTGGTGGGGCCCAAAGACTCAAAAGAAAAAGATGCCATCATTAAAATGCTACGCACTGAGTTTTTACCAAACAAAACGGTAGGCTATATCCCTCCTGATTCCAAATCCTCTTTTCCGGTATTTGAAAATAAAGTCACCGCTGAAGGCAGGACGATAGTTTATGTCTGTGAAAACAATATCTGCAAATTCCCCACCGAAGACCTCACCAAAGCCCAGCAGTTAGTTAAAGATAATAAGAAATATGCCTTGAATTAAATTCCTATACAACTACAACCGAGCCCCCCTTATTTGGGGGATGGTTCTAGGTTTCTCCAAATGGGATAATAAATAAACATTCATATCTTTTTAAGGAGAAGAATATGTTTCAAATTGTTTCAAAATTTCTTTGTTGTGTTATTGCGTTCATGTTCCTTTTTTCATTTAATATAAATTCTTCATTGATGGGCAATTTGTTCGAACCACCCACTGCCGAAGCCAAGAAAAAAGATAAAAA
>JABJCF010000212.1 GCA_018665625.1 Nitrospina sp.
CTTTTGGTTTAATCGTTACAGGAACTCGAGGTTGATAATTCAATGAACGATGTGATCTGAACTGATTGATTCATTCCTACAGTTCTCAATCAACACTTTCTCCCCTGCGTCCACCTCTGGTGTCTCCCCTCATTGCAAAGTCGATACTTCAAAATGGATGCTACGAAGCTGATTCGAAAATGCCAAGACCCAATGGACCAGTTGTTCTACTAGTTTATGCCCTAGAATTAAGACGGGCCAGGGAGGCCCGGCATTGTCTGTCGGTGACACACGATACTTTGGTCCGAGACAGTATGAACAGCTATCACCCACCTGTACCAGTTCCTGAGGTATTACCCAATGCGTCTAATAGTAATAAAATTTTTTCTAAAAGTTACTCAAGGCTTTGCTTGGCACAAAGACGACTGTACAACCCACTGCTAGCCCTTAACTTATCATGAGTACCCTCTTCAGTAAGGGTCCCATTTTCCACTACATAAGTATAATCGGCACCGGCTATTGTGACCAGTCTGTGTGCAACCACGATCACCGTTCTTTTCCCATGTAGACTCTCGATGGCTTCCTGAACCTTCTTTTCGGAATTTGCATCAAGAGAACTGGTCGCTTCATCGAAAATAAGAATAGGAGGATTCAGATAGATTGCCCGGGCTATTGCCAGGCGTTGCCTTTGTCCTCCAGAAAGTTTAACTCCTCTTTCTCCCACGATAGTCTGATATCCTTCGGGCAATGGGTCTATAAATTCATCAACATAAGCGATCCGCGCCGCTTCTTTTATTCGATTTTGATCTCGGTCCTCAGCATTTACCCCAAAACAAATGTTATCTTCAATAGTTCCGCTAAAAACAAATGAATCTTGACTGATAAGGCCTAATTGGCAGAGCCAGGTAGCAACATCGACATCGTTTAGGTCAATTCCATCAATCAACACTTTACCTTTTTGAGGTTTAAAAAAACCAGCTATTAAATCAATGATGGTAGATTTCCCACTTCCGGAAACACCAACGATCCCATAGAATTTATTATTCTCGAAGGTTAATGATAAATTATTTAGAACTCGTTCTCGATTATTATATGAAAAAGAAACATTCTGGAATTCAATTTTATCAGTCATGGCAGAAAGTGCGAGTCCCTTTTCTTTTTTGACTTCTTCATTGAGAAGCCTAGCAACTGTTTCAGCTGATGGCAGTTGGGCGGCAAATGTCAAAATCTGAGAACTGGTTCCTGCTGTAAGAGGGAGGATGCGGTACATTCCCGCCGCAAATACTGCCAACATTGGGAATAATTCATTTTCTGGACCATTAAAACTTGAAAATATTATCATGGCCATCACCCCAAAGAGAACTATAAGAGTCTCCATGAGAGGTCGGGGTATAGTGGCCAGGTATTGATTCTTTATATGAAGTTGCGAGTATTCATCCCATATATCGCGAATCTTATTTTGAAAATGTTTTTCGGCACAAAAACCTTTGATTTGCCTAATTCCAGATATGATCTCTGTGGTTTGCCCAAAACCTTGTTTATGAAGCTCGACGATACGGTCTCCCGCTTTATAAACTCTCCTTCGAGAAACGGTTATAGTAACGTAATAAACAGGGACTATTATTAAGGTGATCGCCAGAACAGCCTTTAGATTTACGAAACATAAAACCAGAAACACTCCAGAAATATTCGTTATCCCACCTAAAGCTACAATGAAACCTCTTAGGGCTGAGGAGGCATTCTGAGATTGTATGATTTTGCGCTGAACAAGATCGCCAGATTTGTTTTCCGTGAAAAATGAATATGGCTTACTCAAATAGACTTCGAATATGCGGTTCATCCATGAGCAATAGAGTTCGGTAAGGACCTTGATGTTGCCTCGACTTGCCAAAACAATGAATATGTTTTTAAATGTAAAAAGAGTCGCGAAACTTAGAAGAGAAAAAAGTAAAAATTGTTCGTGGTTCAAAGATTTTAGGCCAGGTATCCAGTGGGAGAACTCATTTTTATAATGATCCAATTTATCTGAATCTTGAAGCATATCAACAAGTGGATAAAACGAAGCGATTCCGATGGATTCCATAGCGATACCACCTAGGACCAACACATACAATAAAAATAGGAGGCGAAGTTTGCCACGTGCTAGAACTAGAAGACTGGATAGGTGGGGGAATGCCAAAATAAAATCCTTAAAAGAAATGAAAAAATAAGTGGTTCAACAAGCCTGTGTTAGAGTATCAATTTTTTTTATCAACTATATGGAAAGGATACTCCTCTATCATTTTGCAAAGTTTTCCTAGTCCGGGAGTCTGTATTCTGCATGGGGTGGATGGATATAAATCAGTCTGGGAGAAAAATTCAGCGACTCTGACATTAAAGAGTGCAGCAAATAAACTAATTATTTCTAATATTGATCCGGTTTCACCGTACCGTAAATCTTTTGGCATTGCAAGCCCTTGGATTATTTGGGTTTAGTTAATATGTGGTAACATGTTAGATGGATCAGACCCCATCTGAGTAGGGTCACAGTTCTACTTATTTGCTTTCCAAGTGAGCGATGATTGTGTCGCATTTACCGAGAGCAGCCAGGGAGGCTCTATAAGCTTCCGTTAACTCTGGGGTATCTATAAACGACCAAATCTCATGCCCCCCTGGCTGACCGCAACTCAACCAGTAGAGATGGTTCGATAGTGGATAGCGCTGAAATTGTTGAATCGATACCACCCGTAGCTCCGCCTGCTCCGCCAGTCTTCGCAACGTTTCATTGCTAAACAGATATAAATGCTGACTCCAATAGGAGAAATGTTGAAAAGCCTCATTTTTGTATAACGTCAATAATGCATCTTCAGAACTAGGAACTTCAATCACCATTCGGCCGCCATTTTTTAAACATACCGCCAACTCTTTAAGCATCGCCCGGGGATCAGGCAAGTGCTCGATCACATGGAAAGCGGTGATCAAATCGTAGCCTTCCCCAGCATCTTTCAGGCAATTAAAAAGAGAAATTTTATCGCCCCAATATTCATGAACTCGGTGCTCCGGCTCAACACCTGCCACTTTTGCATTCATAGATTGAGCCTTACGCAAAAAACCTGCCGCTCCACAACCGAAATCCAGCAACCTGCAATTGGTCATAGACTTTTTAAGCATTTCAAAGCGCCGCTGATCATCATTTTCCGTCTGTTTCAGCCATGACTCTACAGATAAAGGGCTACTGCCATGCATTCCTGAATCTGCGTAATGACCAGAACTGATATGTTGAAAGGAGTCGAGCATCACCAATCCGCACTTGGAGCACTCTAGAATTTTTAGGGATGGATCGTCACGCACGGCACCCTCACGGGTAAGGAAGTCGGTGCAACTGCAAATATAGCAGGTCGTATTCTGCATATATGATACTTTCACTAGCAAGACCAATTTTTCATTAAACTCAATCATCCAATGATATTTCAAAATAGAAACAATGTCTAAAAAATTAAAATTGCTACCCCTCTGATCTTTCCATGTCTAAGCAAATAAACATCCTGATAAAAGACGAGATTATTGGAGTAACTCTGTGCCAGAAAGCTTTTGCCATATATTTAAAGTGGAATTGAATCCCAGAAAAATCTACAATACTTTTCAGGAATTAAAGTAGCTATTTTTGAATATGATAGATTGCTTTTACATTCTGCAACACCTCTGTTACTATTTCCGCTATCTCAAGCCAGAGGGGTCTAAAAAAAGAGTTTGAAGAATTTTACTGTCTACTAATATTATGAAGAAAAAAATAAAAAATGAACGCTTGAAAGTTTTTTTAGGCGACTTAAGCTATATAAATAATCAAAGCCAATATAGCCTCTTTGTACCCCTCAATATTGGTTACATAGCCTCATATGCAAAAAAGCTCTTTAAGAGGGATGTTGAAGTCACACTTTTTAAAGACCCGCAGCAAATTTTGGAACAGATCAGGGATCAAAGGCCTGCTATCCTTGGATTGTCCTTTTATTACTGGAATACAGCCCTTAACCACGCTGTAGTCAGGGAGACGCGAGAAACCCTTGGAGATAATATAACTATTATCTGGGGGGGGCCTTCTGTGGACTCAGACTTATCTCAACAGGGAAAATTATTTGATCGGTTTCCAGAAGTTGATGCATTTATTACCAACGAAGGTGAGCTTGGGTTTGCTAACATCATTGAAAGACGGTTGTCAGATGATGTTTCGACTATGTGGAACAACCCAATTGATGGAGTTGTTTTCAAAGAAAAGGGTAATCTTGTTAGCGGGGCTGATGTGGGTCTTTCTCTCGACCTGGATCTACTGGAATCACCTTACCTGACGGGCCTTATGGATCCGTTTCTTGGCGGGGAATTCATGGCAGCACTTCAAACTTCCCGTTTTTGTCCTTATACATGCACATTTTGTGTCTCTGGTAAAAATGTGGGTAAACTGCGAGGATTTCCTTTGGAACAAGTGACCGAGGAAATCGCTTTTATTTCCCGTCATTATAAAGACAAACCCCACTTACCCATGCATATTGTGGATGAAAATTTTGGGATTCTTAAACGCGATGAGGAAATTTCAGACTTCATTCTACAGAGTTCAAAGTCAAAGGGCTATCCAAAGGGAATGTTTTTTTATAATGATAAAAGGTTTGGAGAAACCGCCAAAAAGGTCATTGGAAACCTGGGAAATATGACGTTGTATGGGATGGCTTTGTCGTTGCAAACGGAAAACCCGGAAACATTAAAAGAAATCAAACGGCGAAATTTAACACCTGAACAAATAGATGAAGCCATTGAATGGGCATCGAGCAAGAACCTCAACTCTACTACCGAATTGATTTTTGGGCTTCCCTACGAAACTCGCGAGTCTTTTATCCAGCTTCTCAACAACGCGCTTGAACGAGGGTTTGATTCCATCCTTGTGAATAACTTGTTCATTGTAGATGGTATTGAAATGGCCCGCGAAGGGTATCGCGAAAAACACCAACTTCAAACTCGCTTCCGCCCTACAAACTCGAATCAGGGATACATTGGCAAAACCTTTTGCAGTGAATTCGAAGAAGTCGTGGTTGGCACCAATTGTTTTTCGATTGAAGACTTTAAGTTTATGCGTCTACTGAATTTTATGTTTTATGTAATTTTTTCCCTGGGTTTCAAAAAATGGTTCTTTCAGTACATCCGTCACCTAGGTGTTCCTTTGGTAAATTATTTGGAGAGTTTTGTCTCTCCTTCCAAGAATAGTAATGCTAGTGCGGGATGGGTTAATTTCATTGAGGCATTTGAAAAAGATGCGATGGGGGAATTATTTGACTCGCCGGAAGAGGTTAGAGAATATTGTTACAAAATATTCAAAGAGAATGGCAACCAAGTGGGGCAGCCTGCATTGTTAAATATTAGACATGGGGCGCAATTGATTTATCTTGAATCCGATTGGCTTTCTGATGCTTTAATAAATACATTGGAACAATTTATAAGCCGAAAAAAAAATGAAGAAGTGTTTCAAACGGTGGATTTTCTTTTAGATCTGTGCGAAAAAGAACGGGTTGATTTAAATGGCACAAGATCGCCAGCCCCCATCACCTCTGAATTTGACTTGATTTCCTGGAAAAGAGATAAATTCCAAAAGCCACTTGATGAGTACAGGATAGAGCCAAAAGTATTATATTTTATTGAGAATCCCGAGCTTTCCGTAAAACTTCCTGAGTTCAAAAAATCTTTTGCAGAAATAGATGCCAAGGGTTTTTATTTTAATGCTCTGCAATTCATTGTTCCGAGGACACAACTTTTATATATCCTTTCCTACAACACAAAAACACTCCAAGAAAAGCTGGCAATAGAACACGATTCTGTCGAGTGTGTTGGAGAAGTCTAAGGCACTTTCGTTAGGCCACTCTTTTCTTAGTTTTGCAAGAGAACATAACCGTTACCGACAAGATATTTCTAAAACCCATGATCTACGCTTTGAAAGCAGCATATTCTCTTATTCTTTTTGCGTGTGGTTAACTAATCTTATTATTTAAGTCCTGTTCCGATGGCCCAGATATAATGACACATAGGAGCGTAACCGGTGTGAAGAGTCTCGTCGTTATAAATATATAAGGGGATAATATGAGGCGATCCCTATCGATTCCATAGCGACGCTTCCAAGAACCAGCAGGTATAGAAAAAAGAGGGTGCTTTGTTTGC
>JABJCF010000213.1 GCA_018665625.1 Nitrospina sp.
GCCCCTTCAGCTTCCAGCTTCAACAGTTTTATCCGCTTATTATCTAAACTATTGACTATGGCAGACAAAGTGGCAGTCTTTTTTTCAATTACGTGCGTGTAATCTTCAGTTTCAAAACAGGAAGAATCCAACTCTTCATTTCAAAAGAACTTTTCTATTTGTTTCCATAATTTAATTAAATGATGAGAATATATTAATAGAGACCTGTTTCGTATCCAATAATCGAGAGGCAGGAAATATTTAAGGCCAGCAACACATAAAGGTAAATGTAGTGACCAGTTTCGGATTTTTTTAGGGTTACCTTGATAAAACTCAATTTTACTTGACCCAAAAGGATATTATCATATTCAAGACATCAAGCCGGATGGAATTTAAATTTTATCTCAAAGTTTTTTTTATTAAGCTGAAAAGCAATCCCAGAAAATCGAAAGAGGAAGACCTTAAATAAGTAAACGCTAAATATTTATATTTAGAGTATTGGACGACGCCATTATTCTACAAGCTTTTGATTACTTTATCTTGACCCCATTTTTCAGCATATTTATTTGTTGCGGTCTTCAGGGCCTTATCTTTGCTTAAACCCTGATCCAAACCTTCTAAATACCAGGCTGTATATTCTCCAATACGTTGGCTTGCTTTTCCGTCGCGAAAGGGATCTAGCTGATCTAGAATGGGTGAGGCATCTCCCAGGCCGGGGTTGGATTCGGGGTTGTTGAAATATTCTAATACAGCTTCCTTTATCGATTGCGGATCAAAAAAGACGCAGCGTTTTTGTCCTAACGAATGAAATAAGGTATAGGGTTTTAAGATACCTTTGTCTAAATGCTCGAAATCTAGGTAAAGAACTCGTGCCCCTTGTAAAGCTGCAACAGCGATGGCAGAAACTCCAGTAACCCCAACTGCAAAATCGGTTAGTAGGGCTGCATCAGCTGGAGAGGCATCTTTATCCATTATATATATTCGGCCTGTATCAATGGCTTGTTGAATTAATTCTTTCGTGTTGCTATTTTGAAATTTTATCCACGCTTTCCCTTTTCTTTTAATTATAAGACCCAAGTTGGGATCCTCTAATAACCACTGAAGAAAAAAGTTGTAGAAATTAGGAACCGATAAGGAGTTGTCAAACAAGGTCAGGGTGTATCGGACGCCCTCGTCTTTCATAGTCTGTATAACCTTCCTGCCTTTTAGGTGCTCATTTTTATAGGAACTTTCAGTAAGATAACAACCTGAAATAAGAATGATTTTGCTACTCGAGTCTGAATCAAGGATGATTTTCAAGTTATGACTTCCCCAAACAAACATTACCTCATGACAGCGGATAGTAGAGTGATGTGGATTCATAAAGCATGACCAATGAATCCCGATCCGGACTGCACCACTTTTTCTTGCAGCCAGATTGGTGTGCTCAAAACCTGCCTCATCTAAATGAAAAAGACATTCCAGCCTAAGGTTTTTGTATATATTGGATAGCTTATCCGATTTGTAATGTTGCCAAACAACAAGAGAAACTACCGAAGAAGTAAATTTGTTCCCAAACAAACCTCGAATTACCAGTGCTGAATAAAAAATAGTCATTTTCAGATTGAAGGCAACCCCTGAACTTTTATTTATAACCATTGAATGTGGAACAGTGCCAGAATTTTTTTTATTCAAAGTAACCCATTCGATGCCGAGATTATTAAGTTCCGAAATTCTATTTACTGTGGGTTGGTAATCCGGCCTTTCAAACATATACAGCAGGCGCTTAGAGGGGATTTTACTTTGGCGCCACCAAAAAAAATCATCAACACGTTTTTTATCACTTCCTTCAAAGCCCCATGCTGCAGCAACTCCAATTCGGCCATTACTCTTTTCTTCATTCGTAATTTCATTCTTTTGGAAAGGTAGCAACTTGATTAAGGATGTGAATATCTGAAAAGTACTAAAAATCACAGGCCCAAATAAATATTTAAGCGTGCTGCTTTCAAATGGTTGGGGGATCACCATAATGTTGTCTGGAGGTTGGGAATCCAAACCCACGATTTTTAGTAAATAAGCAAATCTGGATACCAAAATAACTTGAGATGGTAAAAGATCCGAATTTTGGCAAATGTATTTCCCAAGGTCCCGTTGAAAAATTATCTCTTCGAGCCAAAGTTGCCACTTCTTTCTCACTCCGGTCTCATAAATACTGCGAGAGTGGGAATCCACTTTCGGCAAGCACTCATCAACCAATTTTTTTATCTTTAATTGATATTTTTTGCATGCTTCAAATACATTAAAACGAATTTCCGAAATACCATTCTGAGGTGTGTCAGTTAAAATATAGTCTTTAATGGGTTTGGGATTACCAGAAACAAGGTTCAGCTTTTTTAAAAGTAAAGCCCATCCTAAACCTAATTTGGATGCCTCAAAATAGAAAATTTTTACCGGATTCATTTTGATGCAAATTTTTAATAGTGGAGGAAGGGAAAATACGCACAAGTGGTCTAAAAGGACTAACGTGTATAATTCGAGCTCATCAACTTCTTCATCGCCTAATACTCTTTTCAAACTCATGTTTTAAACCAGAAGGCGTTTCTAAAAATTATTTAATAGGTTAGTGTGGTCAAAATGAAAGATATCAGGGGTTGGACGATTATTTTTATCGGCAGAAAATAAGGAAATGGTTTATTTCGATAAGTGTTCTTGATTGTATATTAGAAAAGCTTCTGCAATTAATAAATCGACAGGCCTATCAATATCTATTGATAAAAAGGATTCTTCTAGAAGCAAGGGGAGAATATGATCTCCTGTGACGGAA
>JABJCF010000214.1 GCA_018665625.1 Nitrospina sp.
CAACCTCCTTAATAAGGAAAAGTTTAGCAGAAAGTACCTCTTAGCTTTTTAACTCTTTTGGTCCACTTTGGGCTGACGTCAAACACTTAGACATTTAGTAAACTTATTATATAATGCAATTTTTTCATCTAAGAAATAGCCAGTCGTTATTTAACAGTAGCCAGTCAAGAAAAATGCTCTTTCTTTTTTCCAACTTTAATCGCCGAATTTAATTTTAACTTGAATCATCCAGCCCCCTTGTTGTTTCATAAATTGAGTGCCATATTATTTTTAAGTTTATTTTTGGCTATTCTCAAAGGAATCATCTTAACGCCTTACGATTCTGTGCTTCATAGTGAAACTGTGATGTTGAGAGTCTATGGAGGTGCAGAGTATGATTTGCACCCTTTTTTTTCCCATGAATTTTTCACATTGTATGGATTAAAACTTTTTCCTTTTGATTGGTTTTTTTCTCCTGCCCTTCATGTCATATCAGCAGTAGTCATGATTTTTTTGGTAGCAGGTATTTTGGCTCAGCTTCTGGTGCGAAGCGGATGGGACTTTTGGATGGCCCTTTTTGGATCCGGATTTATCATTTCATTTGGGCATTCTATACTGTCATCAGTATTCGAATTTACGATCCCTGCTCCGGGGCCACAAATATTTTATGGCTATTATAACCCTAGAACATTGGTAGTCCCTTTGGTTCTGGGGGGGGTATTGGCCTTGACCCATAAAAGAATGTTTTTTGGGGGGCTGTTAGTAGGGCTTGGGACAATACTTCATGTGAAATTTGGACTCCGCTTTTTAGCGTTAACATTGTTCTGTTTGATAGCGTGGAATTTAATTGGTGTAAAATATTCAGGAGTTAGGCAGCATTTTTATTGGACAGAAATCTTCGTATTTTTACTTGTTTGGGTTATTTGCTTTGTAATAATTTTTCTAGATATTAAAGCGGTGGAAGGGTTTTTGGGAGAATTTAGCCAGCCCAGAGACGCCAGCTCGTTCCTTTCTCCTTTAGGTTTTGCCCTTAAGTCTGAACCTGATGATTATTTATTCTCGTACCATTTTTTGAACCAGCCAGTCAAAACTTTTGGTTTGTTTTTTTCTGTTCTTTTTTCTTTTTTTACTCTTGAATATTTTCGTCGGATAAGTAGTGGGTCAAAAAAAGCCATGCTTCTGGTCTGCCTAATTGCCCTTTGCTACTCAGTTTTGAGTTCTCTTGCCGGATTAATTTTTGAGCAAGTGATAATTGATTACATCCCTACAAACATTCAGAGACTTGTTATCTTAACCAGATTCTGGGATTCGCTTTGGGTGATCGCTTCATTATTTTCGCTTGCTGGTTTTATGATTGGAAAATCTTTTATTTTTTCGATTATTCAGGATAAACAGAAAGCCCGAGTCATCTTTTTTTTAGCGGCATTTTTAATATTCTGGTCCGCGCAAATAGCCAAGTCCCTTTACCATACTAAAGATTGGCAGTGGTATTACGTGGGGCCATCAAGCTCTACTAAACACATATATACTGATTCCTTTGTTCAAGTTTGCAATGAAGATGTTGATATTTATAATGCGGAATGGGAAAAAACTTTGGGTTTTGCAAAAAAACATGATGTCGAGGGCTTTAAAAAACAGCTTGATAAAATAAAATTTATTTTAAATAAGATCCAAGGGCATGCTGGCGAAGCTTTTGATTTAAGGCCTTATATAACCAATTTAAATGTTTTGTTCGATTTGGAGAATGGGAGTTTTAGCAAGGCAATTAGAGCCCTAATGTTATTCCCTGAAATAGATAAGTCAGTTCTATGGAGTTGCCAAAATGTTCCTGGAAATGGGGTTTTCAATGTCGATATAAAAATTCCCAAGGCTGATTATTATGATGCCCTAAACTGGTTAAAGAAAAACTCTTTAAAAGAACAAGGAATAATTCAACCGCCTTATATTACTGAGTTTTACATGCGTTCTGATCGAATCGGTTTTTGGGGTCCAAAAGTCGACCAGCATCCCATGTACATGCTTCCCGATTATTGGCCGCTCGGACAGTCCAAGCTAGAGCGAACTGCGGGGAGATTTGCAATTGAAAAAAAATTGGGTATTGCTAATGGGAGTGTAGGGCCTCATGGACGAATGCATTTCATTACTCTGAACGAAAAGGCTATTTTAGATATTAAGTTTAATTACCCTCAATATGAATTGATATTAACTGAAAACCCAAATTTGGATTTCCCCAAACTTTATGCTAATAATTTCTTTTCAATTTATAAGGTAGTCGGAAATTAATATCTA
>JABJCF010000215.1 GCA_018665625.1 Nitrospina sp.
CAAAGAAATTATTACCACAACCTAGCAATGCTAGGTGATATCGAAATTTCCTCAAAAACTTTATAGATTGAAAAGAGATCTCCATTTTCAAGAACTCGATTGAGCGAGCTCTTCAAAAAAAACGAAGAAAGAACTGCCGAAAAATAGCATCGATATTTTAATAAACCCACTTAACCTCTCCCAGCAGCTTTTGTTGTTTCAAAAAATTCTTGGGATTGGAAGGTGTTTTCGACAACAGTATTTTCGATGACTGCCAATGGGTTAACCGAAAACCACAAATTTATGAGGCGATCCAAGGACCATAAAGTCTAAAAAATTATTTCAATACTATTGACATCTAATCTATTGCCGAGGTTTCACAATTGGCCGCAAACAATTCATCCCCGATAAAAGTATACACTCTCAAATGCGCAAGCATTTGAGACCAACCTGTAGGATTGTTTCCATAAATATTCTTGTAATGAGCTATAGACCAAAAAAATTCCTCTGGCAACTTCATAGTAAAGCAATTATCAGCACTAGAAACTCCCTTAAACTCTTTTATTAGATTCGTTTTTGCCTCAAAGGGTATAGCTGAATCAATATTGTTAACTGATACATCCACAATACGCCCGTAAAGGTAGTTCCTTAAATCAGATTTAATATTTTCATCCATATCAATTAAAGAATTCAAAGAAACTATTAGCTCATCAATCACGTCTTTCCAATACCTGAAAAAGGACAAGCCTATATACGTCCAAATTAAATTGCCCCCTATTTCGGATTTTTTTACCCTTTCCAGATTCCCATTATCACAATAAAAACTTAAACATTCTTCTTCCGTATCAAAGAGTTCACCTTACAGGGGTTGCTCTCAAGAAACTCCTTTTGCTTATGCATATCTTTCGAAATGTTTGGTCCCCCGGTAACAACCAAGGTTTTTTCGTTGATATTTTTTATTTCCTCGGCAAAAGCAAGCCCTAAATTTTGATTCCAATAATAACTCGAAAACATAAATACATCCGGATGATTTCCGTTTGTTATGTTTTCCTGCAAATCAGATGGATATTTAAAAATCGATAAATCAATCTTATCGCCAAGAACCTTCTTCAGGTATGATGCAACGTAGGAGGCTCCTAAAGGAAATGATCCATTTGCCAAGGCGACATAGGTATGGGTCATATCTGAGATGAAAACTTTCAACATGTCTTCCTTACTCTTTCCTAATTTAAAGAACGGTTTAAAGTAGAGAGTTTTTCAGCAAAGTCTTGATATTTGAAAAAGGTTTCTATAATTCAAGAATTTTTTCAAAAGCGAACTGCTCCTCAAAATTTTTTCAGGAATTTCGACAAATCAAATTTAAATAAATAATCTAAGAGGTATAGTTTAACAGGAAACCACAAAAATCTCCCAATTTATGGGAAGGAAGGTCAAAAAACTACACTAGCTATTTTCTGCGGAGTTTTTCGATTATAGGAAGCTCGCTATCATAAACCTTTTTGACACCGTCTCCCAAGGAAACATCCAATCCTCTAATTTCCACCAAAAGCCGTTCCAAGCCTTGAGGTTCTATGGACGCAGCTTGGTCACTTCCCCAGATAGCTCTGTCCAGAGTGATATGACGTTCAATCACCTGAGCCCCAAGAACTGCTGCAGTAAAACTGGGGGACAAACCTACTTCATGACCGGAATAGCCAATGGGTAAGGGAAATTTATCCTTCAGAGTAGTGATCATTTTCATGTTCAACTCTTCCGGTTTTGCAGGATAAGTACTGGTACTATGGAGCACAATTAGGTCATCCATACCTAACACCTCAACAGCATGTTCAATCTGCTGCATGGTACTCATTCCTGTAGATAGAATTATAGGTTTTCCATGTTTTCGATGATGTTTTAACAAATTATCATCAGTCAAACTTGCTGATGCGATTTTGAAACAAGGCGGATCAAATTTGGCAATAAAATCTACTGAATCTTCATCCCAGCAAGAAGCAAACCATTGAATATTTTTTTCTTTACAATGCTGGTCTATTTCTGAATATTCTTTTTCTCCAAACTCCAAACCCTTCTTTAGGTCGCCATTTGTTTGACCAAATGGATTTTCTCGCGGACGGGCCAGATCTTCAGAGGTATAAACAATGTCTAAGGTACGTTTCTGAAATTTCACAGCATCGCAACCACTTTTTACAGCGACGTCAATCAGCTTCCTAGTTTGGTCCATAGACCCATTATGGTTGATCCCGATTTCTGCGATAAAATAAATGGGGTGATTATCACCTATAAATTTATTTCCTATCTGAATTGTTTTTGCCATGATAATTCGTTATCTGTTTTGAAGTTTTAGAGGTTTTGGGAACTTTCCAAGGGGATACATTGGAAGGGAAATAACTAGAGGTTTTTCCCGCAAGAACCTGATTTAATTAATCTTTGTTTTTTATACCCCTTTTAGTGGGGAATTTGCAAGAAATTTTATTGGCCCTGATACAGCACCCAAACTCAACCTACAAATGCAACTCTGATTGTCGGTAACAGGGTAAACTGCGGTAACCTTTCGGTTTTTCTCACAGACAAAATTGAGAGGAGCACGCATGGGATCACAATATTGGTTACTCCCAGCTCTGATGTTTTTTTAAGAGATTAATCAGAATTTCTTTACTTTTAGTTGCCACAGCTTCCTTAATAGAGTGCAATGGTGCCACCATAAAATAGTCGGCACAGATAGTATCGACTGAAACATGCGAGCTCTCACAAACCTTTAATATCTC
>JABJCF010000216.1 GCA_018665625.1 Nitrospina sp.
ATTGCCAATTGAAGATCGATTGATCTTCACTCGAACATTATCGGCAATCTGTAACATCACCGTATCATCTTTTATTTTTTTAATCGTTCCATGAATACCACTTAGCGTAACTACGTTATCGCCCTCTTTCAAATCGTCCAGCATTTTTCTGGCTTCCTGTTGTTTTTTCTGCTGCGGTCGAATTAAAATAAAATAAAAGATCAAAAACATCATGATCATGGGCGGTAACAAAGCCAGCAAACTGCTACCTCCAGGGTCGGCTCCATCAGGCGGAGGAGCCATCGCAAACGCTATATCAAGCATAAATGTGTACCTTTATATAATGCGGGAACATCCTTCGAAACGGAAAACTACAAAAAGCCTCCCCGTTTTTTAATTCATTTTTAATTCAAAGGTTTAGCTTCTATCAAATCCCACCCCATTTGTCAAACCCACTAACCGCGGGAGGGAGGAGTGGGCTGTATATTGTCTGAGCATTTTAACCTCTGCACCTCATCAACAAAAAACCAACCGCTACGTCATCGGGAGCGGGTTATATCTTAACCAATGCCTTCATGCCCCCGTGGTATTTTTCCAATGGGTTTGCGCCCGCATTATAATCTTCCATAACCTTTGTGCCCCGCAGGGGTAGCGCGGGTAGCAGGGGTAACAAAAGTAGTTCGCAGCAATATCGGCTAATAAAACTTATTTTGGACATTTGCCTCGTTGGTGAGTTCGTAATAAAGAGAATGGAACTCTTCCGTTGTCAATTTCGGGTCACGCAGCCGAGTCAATTCTTCTTGAGTGATGTGGGTCTCCGACATTTTATCCCAGGCCGATGTGGCAATGGCAACATAGTTGGGAGGGTTGAGCGGACGGGATATCAGACCGTCAATCTTGTCATTAAATTTCAGAGCAAAATTAATGGCAAAACGAGCGTCCTCCGCACTAACGGCACTACCAATAGCAAGGTTCGTCGGTGGGTGCCCTCCTTTAGCTCTCCAGTACTGCACCGTATGCCCCAAAACCTTCAGAGATTTTAATTTCAAAAGCTCCTTTATAGCCTTTTTATTTTTTTTGTGCTTATGCCCAAGCCAGATTTCAATAGTGCAAATAGTGGTTTTGGAAATATCACAAGGAGGCTTGTATTCCGGGCCGGGGAATAAAAGCTCCTTAGGCACAGCCCAAGACATGCCATTCGACAGAAAAATCGCCAGTAAAGTACTAATTAAAACAAAACGCTTCATCTTTTCACCTTTTCCAAAAATTCAATTCACTAAAAGAGATTTATTGTAATGCATTTATTCCATGGAATGGAAGAAAAGCTCAAAACATCAAGTAACAAAATAACTCTATAAACAGCATAGTCCGACATACCGATATTACAATGTTTTTCCGCAATTCGAGCTTATCTCCAACTTAGAAATAGGTATAATCAGGCAAAATAATTTTGTTCGAATGGGGAGAACATGGATTACGATTTGGTGGGAATGAAGGTTCTGATTGTCGAAGACATTCCAGACAATGCAGAGCTGATACATAAAATCTTAAAAAGGCTAGGGTTAAATATAGCTGTCGCCGGTGACGGTGAAGAGGCTTTAGAAAAAATTCCTAGTTTTCACCCTGATGTCATTCTTCTCGATGTGGGCCTGCCGGGAATCAACGGATTCGAAGTCTGCCAAAGAATAAAACAAGATCCTTCTTATAAAGATATCCCTGTTATTTTTCTTACCGCGTTCTCTGATTCTTCAGATATTGCTAAAGGATTTCAATTAGGAGGAATTGATTACATAACCAAACCCTATCGTAAAGAAGAAGTGTTCATTCGCATCACCAATCAACTCCGACTCATTAATGATCACAGGAAACTGATTGTAAAAAATTTTTCCTTTAAAAAAATCATGGACCAGGTTCCAGATCTCGTTTTCCAATTGGACCCAGAGCGAAAAATAACTTTCGCCAGCCCCGCTTTTGAAACCCTTGGCTATGTTCCAGAAGATCTTGAAGGACAAGTCATTGACAGTTTGCTAAAAGAAGAAGACAGAGACACTCTCATCTCTCAATTATCTACGAGAAAGGACGGTTCAAGGACCATACGCGATATAAAAACTCGTTTCATATCCAAAAAAAATTGTGACCCCATTCCCTATTCAGTGGATTCCTTTGGAATCTGGGATATTCCTCAAGACGCTGTATTTGAAAGCGACACCAAAAAAAACTTTCTCGGCACACTCTGCATCGGAAAAGCTTGAAAAGGTCTACCACACAAGAACCTACCCTCTAAATATTTGATTAATAAAAGATTAAAAATCTTTTCGCTTCCACTAAAGTCTTTATGTTTTCAGCCGATAACTCCTTTAAGGAAAACTTTAACCGAAGGGAATTGATTATGTCACCTGTAAGCAGTTCAAGTGCCACACAGGGGGTTAGCCCACAGTTTCAAATTGCGGCATTTAAAACCGCACAAGACTCACAAAAGCAAGAAGGTGAAGCGGCAGTAAACCTCATTCAAGATGCGGTTCAGGCCAGCGAGCACTCCATCACCGGCAACAACATAGATGTAACGGCATAAATAATTCGATCAGGTCCTGACCTGGGACTATCGTTTTCGCAAAACTTTTAATATCTCATCCCGCCTGTCCACCGACAAGCGGGATGTTTTATTTTGAAGCACTTTCTGCCTGAGCATATTCAAACGAATCACATTACTTCCAAACTGCCCTTTCATTACCGCTCTGGGAAACACAACAATCGAAATAAAAAAAACAGGGCCTATCAGCTTTTCTAATGCGTTCACGTGTTTTCGATTTTCCCAAAGTGGATTAGGAATAAAGTCGCTCTTCCTTCCCGACTTCACTTCCCAGTCACTGTCCCCTTCCCTGCCAAATATTTTGCCAACAGTTTGTTTCACAGTGACAACGAAAACCCCATAAGGCGAAACCACTACATTCCCAACGTCAAACATTCCACGATCTGCCGGCACAACAACGTTCGACAAAACGGTATAGTCCGCCCCCAATTGGCTTAACACATTAACTACGGCTTGCGGGTCAGCATTCGCCTGATTACGACTTTGACGAATGAACAGAACGATCAACCCAACAAACACAATCAATGTTGCGAATATTTTTATCCAATATGCGGTGAGAAAGTTTTCTGCCATTTTAAATATAAATTTTAACGAGCAAAAGGGTCAGGCGGTTCGAATCCACCGGAAGTTTCTGAAGAAGACAAATCTATCGATTCTGCTTCCACCGCAGACCTACCAATCTCCAATTTCATTTGAGACGCTTTCGGGAAAAATGCTGGGGAGCTAACCGAACTAGCAGAAAGATTTTTTCTAAACTGATTCAGACTATTTAGTGTCAAAGGCCTTCGGTCTGGAATCTGGTCTCTTACTGATTCCGCAGCACGTCGGCCAAAAACAAGAATGTCCAGTAACGAATTTCCCATAAGACGGTTTTTGCCATGAAGCCCACCCGTCACTTCGCCACAAGCCCACAGCCCCTTGACTTCTGTTTTGCATTGAGAGTCTATGGTTATCCCGCCATTCTGGTAATGCAAGGTGGGATAAATCAAAACGGGGGTTTTTACAGGATCGATTTTATAACGCTCGAATCGATGGATGAGACCCGGAAACTGTTTAGCCAGAGTACCGTCTCCATTCTTCAAATCGATCATGGGAGTGTCCAGCCATACCCCGACTTTCCCATTAGGGGTGGTGACCCCTCGTCCTTCCTGAGTTTCTTTTATTATGGCCGCTGCCAGCACATCACGATAAGCCATTTCATTGATGAAATGGACCCCATCGGCATTCACCACCTGAGAACCGGCAGACCGAATCGCCTCTGTCACCAGTTGACCCGCCAACGCCTCTGGATAACAGGCTCCCGTAGGGTGATACTGATAACTATCGAGAAACGCAAGTCGACACCCCTGCCGATAGGCCAGCACCAACCCATCACCGGTCGCGCCAACGTGGTTGCTGGTGGGGAAGCCTTGCAGACGAAGCTGGCCACTACCGCCTGTTGCAAGAATTACGGCTCGCGCCGAGATATTGACAAGGCTTGCCTTCTTTCTGTCATACAACACAGCCCCGGAAACCGTTGAATTGCCGTCATCGAAAAGCTCAACGGCAGCATGTTCTTCCAGAACATTTGTTGAACTCAATCTCACCGCGTCTTTCAAAACGCGCATGATTTCCAATCCCGTATAATCACGGCAGGCAAGCACTCTGGGAATAGAAGTTCCCCCTCCCCCTCGCAGCCGGAAGGTGCCATCTGAGTTCCGATCAAACAGACAACCGAGTTGACTGAGCCATTCAATACTTTTAGGTCCCCCTTCGCAAAGAATGCGCAAGAGGTCAGGTTCGTTATCACCGTGACCGCCGACCATGGCATCCGCAAAATGCCGCCTTGGCGAATCGTTTTCCGCCAAAGCCGCCTGAATGCCGCCCTCAGCCATTACAGTATTGGAGTCACCGAGGCGTAGCTTGGTGGCAAGATGCACGTTCAACTCCGATCCCTCAAATGCCAGAGCAGCTGCCGCACCGGCTCCACCCCCACCAATGATCAACACATCCGTTTCAATATCCGACGTAGTTGAATGCGTAACTGGAAGAGGACTGTCCGCTTCCAGCAAGTCTGCAAGTTCCAAAGGAAACTTTTGATCTCCCGCATTCGGGCCGACCTTGACCGTCCGTTCTTTTCCAGAATAATCAGGGTGAAAATTTTCCAAGATGAGTTCCGTGTCGCTCGGCATAGGCGCCTGTTGTTGCAAACGTGCTGCACGCGACTGCTCAACTTTTTCAAGGGATTCTTTAGCCCACTCCATCATTTTGAGAGACTCCCTGTTTCACGAAATGTTTTGGCTCTTTGCATTCTTTCCTGTTTATCGTCAGTCATTAAATCCTGCCACTCTTTTTCCACCTGATCCGAATCTTCGTCCACCATTTTCAATTCAGGTTGGCTCTTTCCTAGCGAACGACGAATCCAAAGTCCCATGTTGTGCGGTTTGACTTTATCCTCACATACAAAACGACACAGTCCACA
>JABJCF010000217.1 GCA_018665625.1 Nitrospina sp.
CTTTTTTCCCCAACATTGATAGAAAAAAAACTGAGCAGGGACAATTTACGTCCCGTTATTGGGAAGGTTTGCATTCCCTGTTGGACAATCTTCCGTTTGGCGTTCGTTGGGTGTGGTTTTACTTCAAACAAAACGAGATCGATTTCCGAGAGGCTGTGCGACTCCGCGATGTGTGCAACGAAACCCAACCGGAAAAATATAAACACCATTTGCTGGAAGAGTTTTTGACTCCCAAATCCCTGTGGCTCGCAATCTGCTTATATTTAAAGGTATATAAAAAAGGAAAACAGCTGAAAAAACTACAAGGAAAATTCGTTTTTCCCGATTCTCAATTGAACTTTTTTCCATTTTTCAAAACCGATTGGGAAACCTCCTTTTTCGGATCCTTGGCTCGAGAAGAAGCCTTACGGATCACTTTATTCGACTCCATGGCGGTGACTTTGCCTCCAGGTCCCTTTGGAATGTTCACCAGTGAAAATCAAGGGTGGGAGCTTGGCCTAATTTCAGCATGGAGGAGACAACGAAAAAAAATGACCATTTTAAGCTTTATTCATTCTTCTTTCCGCCCTCTGGATCTGTGCATACTATCTGATCCAAGAACACATGAAAATGCCGAGTCGATTTCCCTTCCTTGCCCAGATCGATGGGCCATAGGGACCGCCTCCTGCTTGAAATGGCTTACGGAATCAGGCTACCCTCAAGAAAAGCTCTTTCCGGTTGAAGCGTTGCGGTACTTGAATTTGATGGGACGTTTCGGAAGTGAAAAAAAAATATTGCCACCAACCGGACGTATTTTGCTTGTCGCCTCGGGCATGACAAACCAAGAAACTCCTGCACATTTTGAAATGCTGGCTGAGGCGGCACAGAAAGGTGGATTGGAAAAATACGCGGAGATCATCTTTAAGCCTCACCCTGCGTTTCCCATAGATGATTTCCTTAAGAAATATGACCCGCCTTTTTCCTATAGCATTTCCTCCGCAAGCATGGATTCCCTTTGGCCCTGTATAGATGTCGTGTATTGCCCTAACCCATCTAGTATTGGTGTGGAAACAGCATGGCTGGGAGTACCCGTAATCATTCCAAGTTCAGTGAACGCTTTGAACCTGAATCCACTTTACGGCCTACCTGGCCTCAAAGTAGTAACAAGCAGTGACATGTTGGTCGAAAAACTCAATAACCCTTCTTTATTAAGTATACCCAAAGACTATTTTTTCTTTGACCGAGACCTGGTACGGTGGAAGAATTTTTTGGAGATTGAATAATCTCTGCTTCACACAAAGAATACTCTAGCTGTGGAAAATATCGAAATGAGTCTCGTAATACTTCAATATAAAAGGCCGCCACATGTATGCGCGACTTTCATTCTCCACTCGGTAAATAGTCCGATCCTTGTTATCTAGAGAAAAGCATTTTACGCCACGGGGGGGTAGAACTTCCAACTCTTCTCGAATTACCTGCAAAGTTTGATCAAAGACGCGAATTTTGATAACTAGATCGTCATCATTCGGGTTGACATAAATCAGATCAAACCGATCACAATCAGATAGCGATAATTGAGGTTGGTAAAGGATGTTCTTGCCAAGAGACCTGCGAGTGGTTTGAACTTGGTCTCTACCTGGCGGCTTGGCAAGGGCAATAGCCGCTCCGTGAATGTAACTCCATAAAGGCGAAACGTCTGTTACTCTTCGATAAGCGGTAAATCCGCGTTCTATAATACAGGTTTGAGGTGATGCGGGCTGTGAATCGTCCAAAGCCTCATGAAAACACGCCATACTGCCATATCCTGCGTTATCCCCAACAATATTTTCAATCTTGATTGCCTTCTTCTGAAAAGGAAGAATGGTGATTTTTTTTCTGCAGAACTCCTTGCCTCGATTGTCATAAAAAATTAAAGTTACGTTATCTGAAATGTTATTCTCAGGATGGAGAACCGAGGGCAAGTTAAGTATATCCAAACGGGTTCTCCAAACCTCGTCTGACCTCCAGAAAAATAAATCGCTGACGGAATAACCCGGAGGAGGTTCTTTGTAGTATTTTGGACGAATTCCGAGTGCATTGCGCAAAGAAATGCTGACGGGCAAATTGGCGAAGACTTGAAAAATTTTTTTAATGGGTTGCATTTTCCCCTATGGAATCAATCCAATAATTTTTAACCTCTTTCAAGAAACCATGCCGTCTGGCATTGTCTCCAAAAACGGCGACTTCATGCAGAGGGTACGAGTGCTCAAGGCTCATAAAACTAAAAGAAGAATCATGGCTTAAAAATAATGGAACTCCTATCATATCTGGAGAATACAGGCAAAGAGGGTCTTCGGAGTCATTTTCCAAGCCTGATAAGTCGATGAGATTGCAGGTGTTGGTGGTAATGCGACATTCTTTCCTTAGTTTTCCAGAAATCTGATTAACTATAAATAATCGACCTTCTCTAATTGCCGGGCTTCGTAAGATATTCACTACGATTAATTGAGTGATTACTCCGGACTGTGTTTGAATCAATGGGTTAAAAGTAAGAAGCGTCCCTTTTGAAAGATTCAACATGAAGTCTGGATATTCTCCTTGATAGCTTGTCGCAGTTGTTTCGGAGCTTAGCTTGATGTTCCCGCGCCAACTAGGTTCAGATTCCATGAATTTTTCAATAGGAAGAAAGTCCATATCTTCTGACAGACGGTTAGGGTGCATAAAAAGAAATACCGAGCTTCCCTCAGGCGGTTGTTCGGGTAGATCTTGTACCTCAAGAGAAAAAATATCACCCGGAGCAATTTCTTGAATAAAAAATATTTTCCACTTCGCCCCGGTCGAAAACGTGGCGTGAATATAAGAGGATTGAGCGTTCCATGAAGGAGTTATGGTGGGGGGGAAGTTTGCGAGAGTAACAGTTGTTTTAAGGGAGAGTATTTGTGGGAAAAAATAATAATTCATGAGTTTAAATTTTCTGGGCGATCACGACAATGTTTCCGGCCTTCTTTTTGCTCACAAGATATTCTTCCAAAATCCGTTCGAAATCCGGATTAAAAACTTCTTCCCAAAGAAAATTTCCTATGGCGCTTTGATCAACCTCATCATTTTTAATAAGTTTTTTAACATAAGATAAGTCTAGCGAAGCATTGAGAGTAAACGCATCAATTACGCTGAAAGAATTATTTTTTAAAAGAATATCAATACACTTCCAATTCATAAGGTTGACGTGGCCTGGCGGCAAGATTTGCACATGCTTTTCTTTAGCGCAAATCCATTCAAAGCTGTCTGTATTGGGAGTAGAAAATACAAATATTCCATCATCTTTCAAAAGTTGATATGTTTTTTGGAGTAGGCTCTTTGAATCTACTATATGCTCAAGCGTGTCCCATAAAGTGATCACATCGAATTGAGTTCCGACATCAAGTTCCAAATAATCCTTATGAAAAACTTTCAGATCAGGGTATCTCTCACCAAGCTCCTTGCAGGCTTCCTCGCTTATATCGCAGCAAGCTAGATCGAAGGGAGCTTTTGCCCGATGTAAAGCCTCAATGAATATCCCGATAGCTGAACCCACGTCCAACAGTTTTCCACTGGCTTTATATTTTTTTACAAGCTCAATTCTTGGAAGAAAAATATTAATTCGTTTTTCAAAGGAATCTCTAAAAAACTCATTTTCAAAAGATTTCATTTCGCTATTGTAATATCCATGAATCTGTTCTTGCGTGGGGTAAGGGTTACAGAATAAGAGCCCACAATCTATGCAACTGGACATATCAAATTGGTAAGCGTTGACAAAGAATTTGATTTTTCCGGATAAGCAAATAGGGCAGGAACCTAAAACAGGGTTAGAGTTTTCAAGTTTAACCAGTTGTGACACTGTTTTAACCATCATCTCCCGAAGTTTTTCCTGTTTTTTTTTGGTGTGGATATCGTTAAAATCTATTTTTTCCATAATTTGGATTTTTAATGGTCAGGTGTTTATTAACAATCCGGTTTCAAAGAGAGAGTCGAAAGCAGAGACCAGCCAAATTCAGCAGAAACTGAGGGTTGATTAATCGCTGTATATTGAGAATCAGTAAACTCTAATCTTTAGAGTTTTTAAACTGATTGAGCCAGCCTTCACGATGGTTTCCCCCGTGGAGTGTGCC
>JABJCF010000024.1 GCA_018665625.1 Nitrospina sp.
CTATAGACAAATATATCTTTAAAGAACTCCTGAAGCTTTTCATCATCAGTACCGGTGCATTGACAACCATTTTATATCTGGATAAATTTTTATTTATGGCAGAAATGATCGTTAATCGCGGCGTTTCGTTTATCGAAATGGTAATGATGATGGCTTATATTTCTCCTGCATTTCTTGCCCTAACTATACCCATGGGCGTTTTGTTAGCCTCAGTAATTACCTTCAATCAGTTTTCAGCGAACAATGAATGGGTCGCTATGAAAGCCTGTAACTGGAGCTATCTGGAATTAATGAAACCAGTAGCCTGTTTTGCGGTCATGGCTTACCTTCTTGCCAATATTGTAATGTTTTGGGCTTTGCCTTGGGGAAATCAATCCTACAAGGTTTTAATATACGATATTATTAAAAATCGAGCAAATGTTGATATCAAACCAAATATCTTCAACAAAGATTTTAAAAACCTAATTCTTCTAGTAAAAGATCGAGATCAAAACTCTCAGCTTAAAGGTGTGTTTATTGCCGATACCAGTCAATCAGAGACCCCTCAAATCATCACATCAGATGCGGGTGTTATCTATTCCAATCCGGAAACCTTAAAAATTCAATTAAAACTTAATAACGGAACAATCCATGAGTTGAGCAAAGAACGCGGGAATTATCAGACCTTGAACTTTGATCGATATGACATCACCTTAAGTTTGCCCGAAACTGAAAAATTAGAAAAAAAAGCATTGGTGGGTAACCGCGAACTCTCTCTCAAAAAAATTAGAGAAAGAATTAGAGAAAACAAGAAAAAGGGTATGCCTACATCGGGAGCAGAAGTGGAAATCAGCAAAAAATTTTCTCTTCCCTTTACTTGTTTATTATTTGCTTTTTTTGGTGCCCCACTAGGGGTCAAATCGAGTCGCTCGGGAAAATCGGGCAGTTTTGGAGTTACCGTATTGGTCATTTTGCTTTACTATATTTCATTGATAATGACACAAAATCTGGGGCGAATTGGAGAGATACATTCATACACTTCTGTGTGGATTCCGAATATCATCCTTCTCGTACTAGTTATTTATTCCACCTATAAAATGCAAAGGGAAAGCCCCTTCAAAACACTAGGCAAAATAACCGATTTGCTTATAAACATATACGAAAGTTTTAAAGGGCTTTTCAAAAAAAATATTACGCCGAAAAAGAATTTTAAAAAATTGCAATCTAATCCGGCATCTCTGGATGTCATATCTAAAATGAAAAAAGAAGCGGCTAATAAAAAATAACCACTGGCTTTATATCAAAATTTCCTGACTGGAGAATCAAAATGAAAACGGCAGAAGAGATAATGACCCGGAAAGTAGTAACCGTAAATAAAAATTTACCCATTAAGGAATTATCGAAACTTTTCATTGAAAACCGATTCAATGGTGTGCCTGTGGTGGATGATGATGGCAACGTAATTGGAGTAGTTACGCAAGGGGATTTAATTGAACAAAACAAAAATCTGCATATTCCAACCGTGATCACATTATTCGATGCAGTTCTGTTTCTCGACAGCGAAAAGAAATTTGAATCAGATGTGAAAAAATTGACAGGAACCAAAGTGGAAGATATCTACCATAAACACGCAGTATCCGTTTCTCCCAATGCCAACATCAGCGAAATAACAACATTGATGGCAGAAAAGGATGTCCACACCCTCCCCGTCCTTGATGGCGAAAAACTCGTTGGTGTAATCGGCAAACGCGATGTTATTCGGGCAATGGCTTGACCCCAATCAAAAAATCTAAATCTCGCACTCTATATATTTGATAGGCGAAATTTATATGCCTTTAAATCAATATACCTAACATATTGAATTTAAATTCATTAAAAATTGACTAGTAACCACCCAAAAAACAAAGTTTTTTAGCTTGCCCCACTAGCAAAACCTGAATTATACTTTAACCGAATTTTTTTAATCATTATTAACAAAACAATATTCTTTGCTCAAAATTTGGGGTTTTAAAATACGGGAATTAAAAAGCCTAGTTTGATTATCAAATCTTAAGGTTTTTCTCTCCCCCAAAATTCTATTTACCAATCCGTATATTCCATTAAAAACCTGTCAAGGGCAGAGTAAATTCGTACCAGTGTGGCGGAGTAAAAGTGTACCACTCGGGTTAAAAAATATAGGTTATTAGATCATGATCTTTGTA
>JABJCF010000218.1 GCA_018665625.1 Nitrospina sp.
AAACCCATCTTCACCCTTTATATATGGGCTCTATCGAATTTTTCAGGGACGACTATCTTATCAATAAGTAACAAAAGGATCAAAATTATTGGTTTTATAGGCGGGATAGGCAAAAAAAAATCCGCTCGCCAGGGAGGTAGAGCAGGCGAGCGGATTACAAAAAGGGGTGGAATATTAATTCCATACTATAGATAGGAAATGATTAAAAAATATTCCCGAAATTTGTATTTTGCTGCCTTAAAAATTCATTTGACCATTGAAAAGGGTCACCCGGTTACGCCCATCGTTTTTCGCGGCATACAAAGCTTTATCAGCTTTTGTTATCAGGTCACTATAGTTACTTTCTTTATCCACTTTCAAAGTGGCAACCCCCATACTGACCGTTACTCTATTATCAACAGAGCTATTTTTATGCTCCAGGTTCAAATCAAAAATGGATTTTCTCAGCTTTTCAGCAAGTCCCATCGCGCCTTCGGGACTGGTTTCAGGTAAAATTAACGCAAACTCTTCGCCACCATACCTTGCGGCCATATCAGCAGGGCGTTTCATGGTTTCATCAATCGCAGTCGCGACTTCTTTTAAACAAACATCTCCTTTTTGATGACCATAGGTATCGTTATAAACCTTGAAAAAATCAAGATCTATCATTACGAGGGAAAAGGGGTATTTGTCCCGTTGCGCCCTTTTCCACTCCTTCTCCAAATACTCATCAAAAAATCGCCGATTAGCTATTCCAGTCAAAGCATCCCTGGTCGCTAATTCTTTTAGTTCTTCCACCGCACCAATCAAACGAGCCTGGGTGCTCAGAAGTTCTTCTTCCATGGCTTTGACTTCAGTAATATTGCGGGCTATGCATAAGGTCCCTAAAAAGTTCTTTTTACTATCTCTCTTAAAAACTACTTCATCGGGAACGTCCCATAAGCCGAACGCATCCAGTAAAACGGGAATGGCCCTGTTCTGCTCCCATAGAGTAGAATCTTTTTCAACAAGAAGGTTTACCTCCAAATTATTTGTCGCCAGAGGGCCCACACCCTGGGTTTTGATTTTCGAAATCAAATCTTCTTCATAATCCACGCCTTCTACTTTCTCGACAAATTTGTCTATGGGTTGGCCTACTATCTCAGAAGGTTCGTATCCTAAAAAGCGAATGGCAGGATTTACAAATTCAATATTTCCATCCACATCTAATCGGAAAATAATATCCGATACCGTTTCAATTATCGTTCGATATTGTTTTTCTCTTTCTAAAAGCGCTCTTTCAGCTAATATAGCCTTTTCACGGAATTCGTGAATTTGAGCAGCATTACGAACAGACCTTTCTAAAACATCCTCGTTCAATCCATTTTTAGAAACGTAATCCGCAGCACCTTTTTTCATAACCTCTGCGGCCATAGTTTCATTGCCCATTCCTGTCAAAACGATAAGAGGTATTTCATTCTCATCCACTTTGCGCAGGTCTTCAATAGCTCCGGCACCCTTAGAGTCAGGAAGGTAGTAATCGAGCAACACGCAATCAAAATCCTGCGTTTTTAATTTATCAATCCCATCCTTCAAAGTGACTGCCACTTCTAGAAGGACTTTTAGTTTTGACTTATCAAACAAACGCTGGATATTTGATCGATCGACTTCGTCATCCTCAATAAATAAAATTTTTAGAAATTCTTTCATACTTTTAAAAAACTTTCGCCCTAATTAAAAAACAGAAAAACAATACTTTTCCACAAAAACAGTGGCGATTTTAACACGGAATCATTCACGAATGTGATTGGTTTTACATAGAAAACATAAATGGAACTATCAACTTACCTGTGACGAGAATGAAACGACCTGATCCCCCCCAGAACTTTTCGCCCTAAGCAAAAATGTTTCCACGGTATCGGCAAACCCATTTACAGACTGGCCCTCATGATACGCTGAGACACCGAAGCTCATGGAAATTTTGATTTTTTCGTTTTCAACAGAAAGTTTTTCATCAAAAACCTTGCGAAGATTTTCTGCCAGCCTGGCGGCACCAGCCAAAGGAGTTTCTGGAACAATGATCATAAAGGCTTCTTTGCCCCAGCGGCCTAATGTATCAACCTTTCTACATACCCCAACTAAACTTTCAGCCGCTTGACTTATAATATTGTTTGCTCCCGAATCACCCCATTTTTCATGAATATCTTTAAAATGATCAATATCTCCAAGAATGATCGAAAACGTTTCATTGCTTCTCTCAAAACGTGAGATTTCATAATCAATTTTATATTTAATATCCCTTCGATTAGATAATTTGGTAAGAGGGTCAATGCGCGAGACCGCTTTCAATTCGCGGTGAGCTTTTTCTAGTTCATGAAAAAGTTTTTCCCGGTCTTTTTCAGCTGCAATTTTTTCTTGTACGAGGCATTGTTTCTTAATTGTTTCCTTAACAACCGTTGGCAATAAATGTAAGTACATTCCTGAAGAATCTTTTACCAAATAATCGCTTGCCCCATCCTTCAACGCCTTCACTGCGGTGTCTTCATCACCCTGCCCTGTGATAATAATGGCTGGGACACCTTCCAACTCAGACAGAATGGTTAGCCCTGAATCATCAGGCACGTGCGAATCCAGCAGCACAACATCAAAATTATCTTCTTTCAGAGATTGTCTGGCCTCCCTGCAGGTGCTGATAGCCTTAAGGTCATAATCCAGATTATGAGTTTTAATTAATCGCTGAATAGCTTCAACGTCAAACTCGTTATCTTCAAGTAAAAGGACTTTTATTACACTCATATTAGGAACTCAAAAAAATAGATATTATGAAAATTTCTTCCCGGTCTCAAAATGCTTATATCCATCCATCAGGGGAAAACCCAAACAAACGACTTTTACGGTAATTCTTGTATATTTTATGGTTACATATCGAAGTGCCAATAATGACAAGGGTATGTCACAATTTTGTTCTTAAACAATTAAATTTGCTCTGGTTACCCAAATTATAGCTCAATTAGCCCTGCCAGGACCATTTTTCGCAATTTTCATCCCATATTTTTCAGCAAAACCCACTAATCTTGTCAAACAGACCTCTAATTTTCTAGTCAATGGAAATCATTGATTTAAAACAATAGTTAATGCTAAGCTGGTTCTGTTAATCATCTCAGTGAACCTCTTCTGTACTTTTAATAAAACACCCAATTTCCATGCCATCCGAAAAATTCAAACTTGCCGTATTGGTTTCCGGCCGCGGATCAAATCTGCAAGCAATTATTGATAGTATTGAAAAAAATTATCTTAATGCAGAGATATCACTGGTAATGAGCAATGTAAAAGATGCCTATGCGTTGGAGCGTGGGAAAAAACACGGTTTGGAATGTGTTTTTCTCGATCCTAAAGTTTTCTCCAATCGCAATGATTATGAACTGCGAGTGATTGATCTTCTGCGATCAAAATCAATAAATTTGGTTTGCCTTGCTGGATTTATGAGGATACTTGGTAAAAACTTTATCGAAGCTTTTCCTGGAAAAATTATCAACATCCACCCATCTCTGCTTCCAGCATTTCCAGGGTTAAACGTACAAAAAAGAGCCTTGGAACATGGTGCGAAATTTTCTGGATGCACCGTTCACATTGTGAATGAGGAGGTCGATGGAGGACCCATCATATTACAGTCCGTTGTTCCTATTAATGATGAAGACGACACGCAATCGCTTTCGGAAAGGATTCTGGAGCAAGAACACATCATTTATCCCGAGGCAATCAAATTAATCATAGAAAACAAAGTAGAGTTTTCTGGCCGCCGGGTTTTACGAAAAAAAAAGGGAAATTGAAGTGACCCAATTAATTAAATCCATAATATTAGTTTTTATTGTATCGACAGTGTCATTGAGCCACGCCGAAACCCCTGAACAGAAGGCCTTGGATGCCGTCCAAAAAAACTACGAAAAAGTCTTAACTTTTGAAGCTGATTTCACACAAAGCTCTTACGTTAAAATGATGAATAAAACGCAAAATGCAAATGGAACGGTGCAGATCAAAAAACCAGGGAAGATGAAATGGACTTACGGCGCTCCCGACACGCAAATTTTAATCAGCAATGGAAAAACACTTTGGCTTTATGCATCCGACGAAGAACAGGTCACCAAAGTGCCCATTGAAAGCATCTATTCTTCAAACACTCCCGCCCTATTCCTGGCAGGAAAAGGGAAATTGACAAAGGCCTTCAATGTTGAAAGTGTGAATCTGGATAAAAACCCAATTAGCATTACTCTTATTCCAAAGGAAGAAGATCAGGCACTAACCCGGCTACAATTGTTTGCAAACAAGAAAAACTACCAGATTACAGGGTCAACCGTGTATGATAAATTAGGAAACAAAACAGAAATTCAATTCAGTAAAATAAAAACAAACCAAAATATTCCTGAAGAAACTTTTCAGTTTCAAGTGCCTCCCAATGTAGAGGTCTTGGATTATACAAAGCACCCATAATTATAATGTTCGAGCTATCTCTATTACCTTTTGATGCAATATTAAATTTCGGAACCAAAATGTTGGCCTTTTTAGGTGGACTGGCCGCTCTCATTTTTGTTCACGAACTGGGCCATTTCCTTGCAGCACGAAAATGTGGTGTTGTGGTTGAAAAATTCGCCCTTGGGTTTGGGCCGAAAATTGTGGGCTTTACACGAGGCGGCACGGAATACCTGATCGCGGCTATTCCCCTGGGTGGTTATGTGAAAATGAAGGGGGAGGAAGTTGGAGAAGAAGGCACCGATGAAAAAGGGTCTTTCTCTGCTGCTCCGGTGGGTCACCGTCTTGCCATTGCCTTTGCAGGTCCGCTCTTCAACATCCTTTTCGCAATAGGAATTTATTACTTTGTCTACCTAATGGGCGTGCCTGCCCTATCTCCAGTAGTGGGCACAGTGAACGAAGAGTCTCCCGCCCTTGTAGCAGGTTTGGAAACAGGAGATCGTATCCTGGCAATTGGAGAAAAGGAAATATTATATTGGGAGCAGCTCCAAAAAATAGTTCATGATTCCCCCGGCCGGTCGTTGGATTTCAAAATAGAAAGAAAAAGCAACATTATCCATATTCCCATCGCTCCGGTGGCAGAGCAAATAACCGACCTCTTTGGCGACAAAGAATCTGTTGGCCTCATAGGTATAACCCCGCTGGTTCGTAATATCACTTATGTAAAAAGTGATACCCCCGCAGCTCGAGCTGGAATTCAAGTGGGCGATATTCTTCTGAAAGTGGATGAAACTGAAATTTTTGGATGGGGCGACTTGAAACCTGCCGCAGTAGACAAACCCGGAAAAGAACTGGCATTTCACGTACTGAGAAATGGTACTGAGATGGTCTTAAAAATTACCCCAGAAGCAAAAATCACCAAAGACCTGCAAGGAAAAGAAATTGAAATTGGACTGCTCGGCATCGGAATGAGCGGTGAAATGACCCAGGAAAAATATGGTTTTATCGGAGCCTTTAAGAGAGCCTGCGAAGAAACAGGAAAATTAATTTTCCTCATCGCTGTGAGTATTAAAAAAATGATATGGGGTTCTATCCCTGCCGATTCCATTGGCGGCCCTATACTGATTTTTCAGATCTACGGGGAACAGGCCGAACAAGGATTCAATGAATTAATTCGGCTCACTGCATTGTTGAGCATTAATCTTGGCCTTTTAAATCTTCTACCGATTCCGGTATTAGACGGAGGTCATATTTTCTTTTTTCTGATTGAAATACTCAAAGGCAAACCGGTCAGCGAAAGAAACAGGGAAAGAGCTCAACAAGTAGGGCTCTTCATGCTCATAAGCCTCATGGTTTTTGCTTTTTACAACGACATAATGAGAGTTATCAGCTAATCTCGTTATCACCTAACGTTACCCGCCATGCAGGATGTGAAAAGCAAAATTGAAGACCTGAAAAGCGTTGCGGAGAAATTGGCAATTGAAATTGAAATTACCAATCTCAACGATCAGGAATTCCAAATACAAAGCGGGTACTGCAAAATGAATGGGAAAGATTTAATCCTTTTGGACAAAAATCTCTCGCTTCAAGAGCAATCAGAGGTCATACTCCAAGCTTTGAAAAATTTTGATCTCGAAAATATATATGTGGCCTCGTGGATTCGAGAATTCATTGAATTAGAAAGCAACAAAAATGACACTTCTAAATAACACACTCCCTGAACACCGCAGGGGGAAGTTGAAAGCCCTGCTGGAAAAAGGCAAAACCGTTCGCGTCCTTGAAGCCCATAATGGTCTGAGTGGAATTATTGCCAATAACACTCGAGTTAAGGGAGAGTCAGAAGGCCAGCCTGTAAATCGTGAGTTTGATGCACTATGGGAAAGCAGCCTCACAGACTCTGCCTCTAAAGGCCATCCAGATATTGAGGTCGTAACTTTTGATTCGAGACTGCACACCATCAATGAAATTCTTGCAGTAACCGACAAACCCATGATTGTCGATGGCGACACAGGTGGAGATGTTAATGCATTCGAATACACCGTATCGAAACTCGAACGAGCCGGAGTATCTGCAGTCATCATTGAGGACAAAGTGTTTCCCAAGCGAAACAGTCTGGAAGCAGGAGTCCAACAGAATCTGGAAGACCCCGAAGTCTTCGCCCAAAAAATACGCCGCGGAAAAAAAATTCAAAAGACCGATGAGTTTATGATCATAGCAAGGCTCGAAAGTCTCATCGCGGGCAAACCCATGGAAGATGCGGTGAAGCGAGCAAAAATTTATTTACAAGCAGGCGTGGATGGAATAATGATCCACTCTAAATTAAAGTCTGCGGATGAAATTTTCGAGTTTGCCCAGCACTACAAAGAAATTTCCAAAGAATTAAATTTAAATAAAACTCTGGTTTGCGTACCAACAACTTACAACCAAACCACTGAAAGTGAACTGAGCGCTGCTGGATTCCAGATTATCATTCACGCAAATCATCTTCTCAGAAGTGCATACAAGGCGATGATGGAAACAGCACAAACCATTCTTCGCGACCAACGATCTCTAGAAGCCGATCCGCTATGCAGCACAGTTAGAGAAATTTTTAAAACGGTTGGATTTTTAGATGTAAAAGAAAAAGATCAGGAGAATGAGCAATCCACCAATGTTCCCGTAATCATACCTGCTGCCGGAGAAGACCCTGTCTTCAAGAAAATTCTCAATGGAAAACCAAAGGCCATGCTCGAAATCTGCGGCAAAACCCTGCTCGAACATCAGATTCAGACTTTAAACAACAACAATCTGGCAGACATCACCGTTATAGCCGGATACGGTCGAGATCAAATGCAGGCGGAGGGAATCACCATCCTTGAAAACCCGGATTTCAAAAGTGGCTCTGGGCTCAACTCGCTGCTTGTTGGCAAGGAAAAGATGAGCAACGGATTCATCATGCTCTACTCAGACATTCTTA
>JABJCF010000025.1 GCA_018665625.1 Nitrospina sp.
GATATCTATAATCAGTTTTATTTTTTATTTATTCAAAAAAGACCGATTCAATTGGACATTGTTTGCCTGGGCCATTCTCCCAATAGTTGTTTTCACCTTTGTAGATAATAAGGGTGCGCGATATACCATGTCTACATTGCCGGCCATGGCATTGATCACCGCGGTGGTTTTAACTCAGGTAAAAACCATTGCTCTTCGAAAATTTCTTTACTCAGTCACGGGAATCACAGCACTAGGAACGGCAGTCTTCGCAGGTTTTATCCCCGGTCATATTCCTCAGCTTTCGCTTGGTGATAAAAATATCCCCATTACGCAGTCCTGGCCCATCAATCCTATTCTCGACGATATTATCGAGGAGGCAAAACCGAAAAAAGGAGATTTCGTTTCAGTTCGAACCCTGGCAAACTTTGCATACTTTCAAAGGGGAGCATTTAGAGACTTTGCAGCTTTTAGAGATTTGCCCATCGCAATGAAAGGCGTAAAAAGAAATGTAGGTGAAATGACGGATTTTTTTATAACCCGATCAGGCGATTTTAGCTATCAATCTGCAAACGCGGTTAATGCAAGAAACCTTCTCATGAAGGACCCCGCTCTAACAAAAACTTTTAAACTATTTCGCAGCTATCCCCTCCCCGATGGAAATAAAGGTATTGTCTACAAATTTGACATGGAACCCGCAAAAGACCTAACAGGAGTGACAGATTTAAAACTAATAGAAGAAAAGTTGAAAGTTGCACTAGCCAACTATCCTATATATGGGGTTAAAAATGGTGTTAATATGACTATCACAATTTCCCCAACAGAAAACCCAGAGGACATATATTACGGGCGGTATAATTCCATCCACATAAAAGCCGCCTCCGCTGTAAGTAATAAAGTAAAAATCACTGATTTCGAATTATTATTCGAAAATGTTCAAATCAATATTTATGATCTGCTTTTAAATGGGCGATTCATACTTTTCGATCTTGAAAGACTGACCCCTCGTGGAACCATCCATTTTGCTGATCTTGAAGAAGCCGCAGCAATTGCCATGAAGGGAAAAGGAAATATAAATGTAAAAGGTTCTAAGGATTCTCTTACTATTAAAGCCAAATATTCTATTTCCCAGGATCAAGTTGTGGAGGGAGAAACAAAAATCACTATACTAGTTGATCCGGGTAAAAAAATCTGGCCTGAGTTTGAACATCTCAAGTTAGGCCCCTTTGACATCCCTACACTTTTTATCCGCCGAATAACAAAGGGAAAAATGTTTCTTAGTCCGACACCTGGCTGGCCGTTGACAACGAATATACAATCTTTAAAAATCTCTTCCCGCAAACTTGAAATTAATCCAAATATTTAGAAAACTGTGAAAATTTGTATATTGTGTTTTGATCTTTCCAATAATTCACTGGGCCGAGCAGGGCTATTAGCAATGGCTCTCACTCCGCAACATGAGGTAGAAATAATTGGCCCTTCCAGGTCCGGGGAAATTTGGTTTCCAATGAAAGAAATGGGCTTCCCCATTCGTCTCTATAATTGGAAAAGGTATCCCTTCTTTTTTTCCACAATACGAAAAATGATTAAGGATATTGATGCAGATATACTTATCGCCTGCAAATTACGACCTACAAGCTTTGGAATTGCATTGATAAAAAAATGGACTTCAAAAATCCCTGTCCTCGTTGACATTGATGATTGGGAACTGGGTTTTTTATACCACTCGGGATTTTGGGGAAAAGTCGGTCGCTTCTTAAACTTTTCCAACCCTAATGGGTTACCTTATACTTGGCTTATGGAACGTTTTACCGGTTTTGCAGATTCAATTATTGTAAGCAATCGCTTTCTTCAAAATAAATTTTCTGGTTCTTTGATTCCTCATTGTCGAGACACATCTATGCTTGATCCGAACAAGCTCGACTCGGAAAACATAAAAATCAAACTAGGACTAAAAGACAAACGAGTTGTAATGTTCCTGGGAACTCCAAGAGCTCACAAGGGAATTCAAGAACTATTTATGGCAATAGAAAAAATTAATGACCCTGTTGTGAAATTGGTATTAATTGGAACTGACTCTTCCGTTCAATCGCATATCGACAACATGAAATCTAATCAGGATAAGGTAATGGTTTTCCCTAAAATACCTTTCAAGGAATTACCGGAACATCTTGCCGCAGCTGATATTCTTGTCATTCCACAGAGACAAACCACTGATACTGAAGGACAGATACCCGCAAAACTTTTCGATGCAATGGCAATGGCCAAACCTATCATAACCACTCCCATATCAGATATTCCGGAAGTTTTGGGGGGACATGGCTATTTCATTGAACCAGGGAACCCAGATCAGCTTGCAAAAACCATTGAATATATTTTTGCGAACCAAGAAGAAGCTCTACTTAAAGGTCAAAATGCACGAAAACGTTGCCAGGAATTTTATGACATTAAAGTTATGCAAAAAGAACTGGCCTTACAAATTAAAAATTTAACCACCACCCACCCTTGATTCAGGATCTAGATTTTGGAATTTCGAATAAAAGACCACATTAAGCCTGACGCAAAAATTCTCCTGATCAAACTCAGGTCGATTGGCGATGTTGTTTACAACACAGCGGTTTATGGCCCTATAAAAAAGCATCTTCCAAATGCTCACCTCACCGTGTTAGTTGAGTCTGCATCCTACGAAATAGTCAAAAACCATCCTGATGTTGACGAAGTTCTCTGTTTTAAAAAGACCTCTTTTCTTGAACAGTTTAAATTCTATTTAAATCTTATTTTTACCCGATACGATGTGGCTATCGAAATGCACGAGGGAACACGAGGAGCTGTTATGTGTTTTCTTTCCCGCGCTCGTTACAAAATTGGAAATATTTTTGCGAAACGCTCGTTTCTCTACAATACTAAAATAAATTTTTCAGATTTAAAGCCCGCTCTTCCCCTGGACTATCAAGTTGCTTTGATTAAAAAAATGGGGGTACCCCTGGAAAATCCTCAGCCCGTTGTTCATGCCACCGAAGCATGGCGAAAAAGCGGCCGTGATTTATTGATCGCCAATGATTTTTCCCCTGAAAAACCCTATTGCATTATTCATCCGGGAGCCCGAAAATACGACCAATGGCAATTCGAAAAATTTGCTGAAATTGCAGAATATTTTTTTACCCGGTTCAACCTGGGAATTATTTTAACCTGCGGTCCTGACGAACGGGAACAAGCCGAAAAATTGATTCAGTGCCTGCCAAAGAATGTTCCATATACTTTCATATCAACCGAATTTTCTGTGCTACTTGGAATCACCGCTTCCGCTAAATTTGTAGTATGTCATAATGGGGGTTATATGCATGCTGCCTCTGCAATGGGGATACCGGTTGCGGCATTGTTCGGGCTAACCGATTATAGAATCTGGAAACCTCTCGGGAAAAAAAGTGTTGTTCTGCACAAAGACATTGATTGCTGGCCTTGCACTTCAAAAACAATGAAACAGGTTTGCTGGGATGGTAAGCCAGAATGCAAAGAATTGATTTCCCCTGATGATGTAATTAAAAGTATCCAAAAAATTTGCCCCGAATTTTTGGATAAATAATTGGAGTACTGATTGTGGAAGAAAAAGAAGGATCATCCCCTTTAAAACCTGATGCAGAATCCGAAAAACCCGATCGGGATATTCGGATTCTTGCCGATTTTTATTCCAAACACCATCTCAGTGGAAACCGAAGAAATCAATCGGTATCAGAGGAAAAACGTTCGCAATTATTCAAAAAGTGGATGGGGAAAAATAAAAAGGTTTTGGACATGGGTTGTCGAGACGGCATATTGACTCGGCATTTCATTCAAGAAAATGATGTCACTGGTCTGGATATAGACAAACAGGCTCTAGAAGCTTGTCGCAAAAATTTGAACATAGAAACCAAATGGGCCGACTTTAGCCTTCAAATTCCATTGTCTGCATCATCATTTGATGTTGTTGTGGCAGGAGAAGTGTTGGAACACCTACCCTATCCAGAAATTACCGTTGCCGAAGTATCGCGTATTCTAAAACCGAATGGATTATTCATCGGTTCTGTCCCCAACTCTTACCATCTCAAAAATAGGTTACGGGTTTTAAAAGGACGGCTTATTGATTATGATCAAACTCATTTACGCGCCTACAATGTAATGCTACTGAGGCAATATCTTGAAAAAGAATTTGTGATTGAAGAGCTGACCAGTTGCCGTGGAAAATCGGCTTTTCTTTCTATTGCGTGGTTTGGAAGAGATCTTGTTTGGAAGTGTAGAAAAAAATAACTTCTGAAAACTGCCCCCCTATCGAAAAATATTAAAAAACAGGAAAACTCAACCAGCATCGACAACACTGGGGGAGTTATGCTAAATTAGCCAGCGGCTGCAATCAAAAAACGTTCACAATATAATTAAGGTTTCTTATTGAAATCGCTTCATATTCTTCACTCCGAATCGGCTACAGGTTGGGGCGGGCAGGAAATTCGAGTATTCCAGGAAAGCCAATTATTACTGGAAAGAGGCCATCGAGTCTCTCTGGTTTGCCAACCAGAAAGCTTTCTCTGGAAAAAAAGCCAAACAATTACTTCCTCCAGTTTTTGTTGTTACCCTTTGCCAATGAAAAGCCCGGCAAATCCGTTTTCTATTTATTCTTTTCTGAGAATTCTCAAAAAAGCAAAGCCGGATATTATCCATACCCACAGCTCAATAGATAGCTGGCTGGCGGGGTCTACTGCAAAATTACTTGGTGTGCCTGTTGTTCGTAGTCGTCACATTTCAATACCCATCAATGGTGTCTTTCCAAATAACTTGTTGTATTCCTGGATTGCCAAAAAAATCATTACCAGTGGTGAGGCTATTTCTAACGTTGTCTTAGCTGTTTCCGGTGTTAAGCCTGAAAATGTAAAATCTGTTTCTGCGGGTGTAGATTTCCGACGTTTTGATTTTAAAACAGACGGCTCAAAAATCAGAGAAGAGCTGGGAGTAAAATCAGGTCAACCCTTGATCGGAAAAATTGGAGTAATTCGTGGATGGAAGGGTTATGACTACTTATTAGAGGCCGCTCCAATTGTTCTAAAAAAATATCCTGAAACAAAATTTGTTTTTGTTGGGAGAGGACCTGGTTTTGAGCAAACAAAGTCCATCGCCAAATCTCTAGGCCTTGAGAATATTGTCACTCTATTAGGGCATCGAGATGACATTCCCGAAATAATGGCTGGTCTGGATATTCAAGTTTTAGCATCCTTTGCCGGGGAGGGAACCCCTCAAGTCATTCCCCAGGCGTTCGCCATGAAAATTCCCCTCGTTGCAACTCGGGTTGGCTCTGTACCAGAAATGCTTGGGCAGGGAGAAAGAGGAATTCTGGTGGAACCCAAAAATTCGATTGACCTGGCAAATGGAATAGTAAGGTTAATTGAGAATCCTAATATTAGAACCCAAGTTGCAGAAAAGGGTTTTGCATTTTGCCAAAAGGAATTGGGAATTGATCGAATGATAGATGAAACCATATCCATTTATGAAAAAGCATTGAATCATTAATCTAATTGAATAATTTTTTCAAACTTTGAAATGAAAATTGCCATTATTAGACAAAAGTTTGTTCTTTATGGTGGCGCAGAACAATTTGCGGATGGGTTCATCCATCAACTTGCTGAATCAGGACATGAGGTCCATATTTTCGCCAATCGCTGGACCCCTTCCCATCACAAAAATATTCACCACCATTTTGTAGCCACCCTGAACTTCAACTCCTTTTTCAGAACCCTTTCTTTTGCCAGGACAGTGGCAAAAGAAATACGCGAAGAAAATTTCGACATTGTGCAGAGCCACGAAAAGACCTGGAGTCAAGATGTCTATCGGGCAGGAGATGGTTGCCATATAAAATGGCTTCATCAAAGAGGAAAGCAAATTTCTCCGATAAAAAAACTTTTTCTTTTTCTAAACCCCTTTCACAGATTAATTCTCAATCTGGAAAAAAATATTTTCGAATCGGGTCAGTGTAAAAAGATAATAGCCATTTCTCAGATGGTAA
>JABJCF010000026.1 GCA_018665625.1 Nitrospina sp.
CTGTAGCAAATAGTACTATGAGACAAAAACTGGCTGAACGTTGCATAAACGATGGACTGAAGCCTTAGACAATAAAAGGTTTAAATATTCTGACCATGGATGACGTAAAGTTAGGGGAGGGGGCGATCATGAGCCCATTTGTGAACTTGACATCAAACATAAGAATTGGAAAACATTTCCACGCAAATATGTACAGATATGTTGAACACGACTTTGTGATTGGTGATAATGTGACTTTTGCTCCAGCGGTTAAATGTAATGGAAATATTGTGATTGAAGATCATGCTTATATTGGTGCAGGGGCTATAATAAAACAAGGTAAACCCGGAAAGCCAACGGTGATCGGGCAAGGTGCTGTGGTGGGTATGGGTGCTGTGGTTACAAAAAGCATATCGCCCGGTAATACCGTAGTGGGAAATCCGGTTCAACAACTGGTAAAAAATTAAACTATGCTTAATACCCCTTTTACAGGATGGCCTCTTTATTCCGAAGAAGAAGGTAATATCGTTAAAGAAGTTCTACTTCAAAATGATGTGAACTACAGAACTGGAACAAGAGGTTTTAAATTTGAAAAAGAATTTGCAGCATGGACAGGTAGCAAATACGCTGTTTCTGTTGCAAATGGAACCGTTGCTTTAGATTTGGCTTTGGTGGCTTTAGAAGTTGGCCCAGGAGATGAAGTGATTGTTTCACCCCGCACGTTTTTTGCTTCAGCATCCACTATTGTAACTGCCGGAGCTGTTCCCATTTTTGCGGAAGTGGATCCTGATTCCCAAAATATTACAGCGGACTCCATAAAAAAAGTTCTGACATCAAAAACGAAAGCCATTATCTGCGTTCACCATGCGGGTTGGCCTTGCGATATGGACCCTATAATGAAATTAGCCGAAGAAAACTACTTAAAAGTCATTGAAGATTGTGCGCAGGCACATGGGGCTCGGTATAAAGGACGTTCTGTAGGTTCCATTGGACATGTTGGTGCATGGTCCTTTTGCCAGGATAAGATTATGACTATTGGTGGTGAAGGCGGAATGGTTACAACCAACAATGAAGAATTGCGAAAAAAAATGTGGTCCTATAGAGACCATGGGAAGGTCTTTAACCCAGATTTTCATCTTAAAATCCCAAAAAATAAAAATACAAACGGGCATGGGTCTCACATATCTTTTGGTACCAACTGGCGGTTGACTGAGATGCAGTCTGCTCTTGGTCGCTATCAAATCAAGCAAATGCCAGTGTGGTCTCGCAAAAGGCGAGTCAACTGCCAAAGAATAAAGGAAACTTGCAGGAAAATCCCATCACTAAGAGTAACAGAGTTTCCTGATTATATTGACCATGCTTGTTATAAGCACTATGTATTTGTTCGACCTGAAAAACTTAAACAAGGATGGAACCGCGATCGAATTATGGAAGAGATAATTAAGCTTGAAGTTCCTTGCTATAGCGGCGGATGTCCTGAGGTTTATAGGGAACCAGCGTTTAAGGGTTCTAACTTCGAACTGAGGGAGTATGAACATTTCCCAATAGCAAAAAAATTGGGTGAAACGAGTTTAATGTTTTTGATTCATCCTACTCTTAAAGAACTGGAAATAAAAAAAACTTGCGAAGTGATTCAGCAGGTTATGGAGAAAGCCACCCCTTAAAAATCTCCTTGATGAAAAAACTGGAGCGTGCCTCCTATCGTGATCCTCGAAAAAATAAAATTTTTTGATTCGTCTTAGTTTCTAAATAAATTTATTATTTCAGATAATACCAACAATCTATAACCCGGGTAGGTGCATCATCTCTCCTAATTTTGCTGGTTCTGGCGAATACAATTCGTATCTTTAGGAAGTATGGCTAATTTTGTTTTCGTTTAACCATTGTTCTACGTTCAGTAACGACCAAATTAAAAGCCTTCTGTTCTCAGTCCCGGTTAAGTGTTCTTGAACCAAGGACTCCACAACTTTTTTATCCATAAACTCAAAAATTTTTGCATTAGCATTTAATAAGGTGCGTTTTACAAAATCGATGCTATCCCCCTTGAACCAACTGGAATCTGGGGCGGAAAATCCCTGCTTTTCTGCTTGAGTTACTACCTCGGGAATATGACGTTTCATTACATCTCGCAGGATCTGCTTGCCATCTCGAGTTTTCTGGAAAAACTTAAAGGGTTTATTTCCCGATTCATTTTCATTGATTCTAACCTCTTCAGCCAAATTATTTAGTTTCAGGTTTACCGGACAACACATGGCGAAGTCTACTAGGTCATTGTCTAAAAACGGAAGGCGGGTTTCCAGCCCGTGTGCCATACTAAGCTTGTCTTCGACAACCAACAATCCATGCAGAAATGTCTTGGCTTCAAAATAAAGAGAATGGTTGATGTAATCTTCAGGTGTTTCCAAATCCTCTTTATGATTTTTAAAAACATCTTTGAAAATATTTCGCGTCGAAATATGATTCACATCTTCCCAAATTGGGCTGAAAATATTTTTCAGTTGCTGGTCATCCATCATACGTTGCCAATAGTTGTAGTACTTTTCTGTGTATTGTTCAAAACTGCCATTGACCACGGCTCGGTAATAGCGCCACGGGTAACCTCCAAAAAGCTCATCCCCACCTGTGCCGCTAAAGACAACCTTGACAAATTTACTAGCAAGTTTGGCCGCATAGTAGTTGGGGTAACTTTGTCCCACTCGGGGTTCTTCAAGGTGCCAAACCAGTTTTGGTAAAATACGTTCCATATCTCCTGCTTTGAGCACCATTTCATAGTGCTCCGTCTTGAATTGGTAAGACATGGCTTCGGCCTTTTCCCTTTCATCGAAAGTCAATTCGATGCCAGAGGCAGAACTGAGGTCAAAACCGCAGGTAAAGGTTTTTAAATAAGGAAATGACTTTGCCGCAATAGCAGTGATAGATCCAGAGTCCATTCCACCGCTCAGGTAACTCCCCAGTTCAACATCCGCGACAAGTTGGCGGTTTACAGCTTGTTCAAATAGCCGGTCAAGTTCTTCCTGATATTCCTTTTCATTGGCAGGCTTAGTGGGTTCGCGAAAATTGTAATCCCAGAATTGAGTATAGCGAAGCACGGGTTTTGTTAAATTGAGATCAAGGGTTGCGTAATTTCCTGGGGGAAGCAGTTGCATATCTTCAAGTAATGTGCGGTCTGTAAAAATATTTTGGAAAGTAAAATATTCAAACAAGGCTGGCTTATCGAGCTTGCGCTTGAAGCCGGATGATTTTAAGATAGCCTTTTGTTCCGAACCAAAAGAAAAGGTATTGCCTTGTAGGCTGACATACAAAGGCTTTATTCCATAACGATCTCGGGCTAGCAATAAGGTGCGTTGTTTACAATCCCACAAAGCCAAGGCAAACATCCCGTTAAATCGCATTAAGGCTTTTGATCCCCACTCGACCAATGCATTCAAAACCACTTCGCTGTCAGTTTTGGATCGGAATTTAAAACCTTTGCTTTCTAATTCACTTCTTAATTCGCGGAAATTATAGATCTCACCATTGAAGCTAAGGACGAAGCGTTTATTGTAGCTGACCATTGGCTGTCTTCCAGCAGGGGATAAATCAATTATGGATAATCGACGGTGACCCATCCCCACATTTCCTTCAATCCATAAGGCATCATCATCCGGGCCGCGGTGAATGAGTGCATCGGTCATATCCTTAAGTACAACACTTGAGATTGGAGAATTGTCTAGATGAATTATTCCTGTAATCCCGCACATAGCAATATTCTCGGTTTTTTTTTATTAACTTTTCAAATTATAGTCAATTAGTTATTGAAAATGAAAACTTTAAAAATAAAAATGTTATAACTATTTGTGACTAGGTTGTTATAGTAGACCCGTAATTATAATTTAATAGTTTGAATACTGTGATTTGAACGATATTTAAGTTTTGGGCTGTTTTGAAAGCTTGAGGTGAATAATGTCCAAGAAGCTGATTATTTTTGGAATTGGTGGAACATGTGTCGACATTCTTGATGCAATAAATTGTATCAATAGAGATCAAAAAAAGCTGGTTTATGAATGTGTTGGTTTTCTCGATGATAATCAAACGAGTTGGGGTGAAAAAATTTATGGAGTTATGGTTTTAGGTTCTCTTGAGCTAGCTCCAAAATATAGCGATTGCTTTTTTGTTAATGGGATCGGTAGTTCAAAAAACTTTTGGAGGAAAGAGGAAATAATATCAAAAGCAAAAGTTCCTAGAGATGCTTTTGAGACCATTATTCATCCTACAGCTAGTGTGTCGAAAATGTCCAAGCTTGGACGTGGCTCGGTCATTCTGCAAAATGTAACAATCTCATCTGATGTAGAAATTGGCAACCACGTAATAATTTTACCCAATAGCGTAATCAACCATCACGATATTATAAAAGACTTTACCATAGTAGCAAGTGGTGTTTGTATGTCTGGTGGCGTTACTGTGGGTGAATCCTGTTATCTAGGGACAAATTCATCGGTTATTGGGAATGTGACCATTGAAAAACTATGCTTGGTAGGAATGGGAAGCACGGTGATAGGCGATATCCCTGAGAATAGCGTTGTTGTGGGGTCTCCAGCAAAAATTTCTAGGAAGCTATTAGAGTAACTTGAAAGATTCTAATATTTGACTAGGAAGGGGGGTATTCATTTGTAGTCTTTTCCATCAATGTTTGTTTGATGCCCTCGTTAAAAGACATAAGATTATTTAGACCGGTTAATTTTTTTAATTTTTTATTATCGCCGCAAAATAATTTAGGGGTATTTGTGGTGTTAGTAAATACAGGTTTTTTTTGGGTGAACTCCGAAATGGAACTAGCAATATCAAAAAGGCTCAATACTTCATCGCCAGCAATGTTAATGGTTAATTTTTTGTTTTGAAGTGGCATGTTAAGAAGTTTTGTGAATACATATACAGCATCTTCAATGAAAAGAGGCGATAGGCTCAACCCCTTCTCACCATCTAGAATGATTTCATTCCCCTCCTCCACGCTTTTGATGATGTTCGATATTAAATTGTTTTTCTGCCTTGGTCCGTACAAACCAAAGATCCTTGTGTTTATAACTTCAAAAAAATCAGAATAAGATTCAATCATTTTTTCGGCGCTAAATTTTGAAGCGGCATATAGTGTGTTTGGGCCACAATCTGATTCTTCGGATAACTTTTTATTACTATCTTTGTAAACGTTTCCTGTGGATGCAAATATAAACCGTTCAACACCATGAAGTCTTGACCATTCAAGCAATTCAAATGTTGAAGCAATGTTTACCTGAAATATATCCTCTGCTCCTTCAGGGAATTCGCGATACCTGTTCGATTGTGCTAGATGAACTACAATATCAACCTGGGCGTTAGGAATTTTATCTGTCCAGCCTTTAGATGAAAGATCATACTGATTTTCCCGGTTGATCAATATAAGCTTGTATTGATCGGAGTCGGAAAGCCGAAATGATAAATTTCGCCCTAGAAACCCTGAAGAGCCTGTTATCAATACTGATTGTAGGTCAATTTTTTTAGGTGCAGTCACTCGATTATACCTATGTCGCGCCGTCTTTTTTTAACTTCAGCCTTATGGTTCTTTCTCCACTCGATCAGATCTATAAGCCCACTTCGAAGTTCGATTTTTGCTTCAAAACCAATTTCTTCTCTGGCTTTAACAGGGCAGCCAATGCGGTTTTTGACAAAGGTCATGCCAGCGGGTTCGTATTGTATTGCAATATTTGACTCAGTAATTTCAAGCAACAACTCAGCTAATTCTTTAATCGTTGTTCTGATCCCTCTGCCGACATTATAAAATTCATCA
>JABJCF010000219.1 GCA_018665625.1 Nitrospina sp.
TTCCAGAAGTTGTGGCCCAGGTCAATGGCGTGGATGTCAGCGGAGATTCCATTTCCCGTGAACTGAAAAAGGCCGCGGAGCAATACAAGAAACGCGGTATGCCTCTCAATGCGGATCAGGAAAAGTCCGCCGCAAAAAAACTGATCGATGACGAAATCGGACGCACCCTGCTAGTCCTGAAGGCTAAAGACTCTGGAATCAGTATCACGAAAGATATGCTGGACAAACGGATTGAGGAAGTGCAAGCCAAGTTCAGGTCGGAATCAGTTTTCGCCCATAAACTTGCCGACCGGGGCATGACTCTGGAGCAATATCGAGCCGAACTGGAAATTGATTCCTATGTTGACCAGATCATCAAAAAAGAAATCGAACCGAAAATCCAGATTCCTGAAAATGAAACCCGCGACTACTACGAAAAAAACAAAAACAAATTCATACGCCAGGAGCAGGTCCGGGCCAGTATCATTCTGTTAAAGTTTAATCCTTCGGAAGGAAAATCGGGAGAACAGAAAACCCTGAAAAAGTTTCAGTCCATTATCGACCAGGCTCGAAGTGGAACCGATTTCTCAGCATTGGCCACGAAATTTTCTCATGACAGTTTGGCCCCAAAAGGAGGAGATCTGGGATACTTTACCCGCAAGCAAATGCTTCCAGCTTTCAGCGACAGAGCTTTTAAAATGAAAGTGGGCGAAGTCAGCGATATTTTCCGTACCGGGCACGGGTTCCACGTCCTTAAAGTTACGGATAGAAAACCGGCGGGCACCAGCCCCTTCGAGGCCGAAAAAGAAAAGATCAAAAATTTTCTCAGTCAAAAGAAAGTTTCACAAGCCACCCGTGACTATATCGAAGTTCTGAAAAAGCAGGCAAAAATCAAAACCTACTTCTAGCGGCGAGCCGCCGCTGGCATATTGCAATGGTTCATTCTGCTGAAATATCTCTTTACTAGCCAATTTTAGCACTTGTCCGTGATACTCATCCGGAACATGAATGGATATGAAGAAATTAAATACCAAGACATGTTATTTAACATCTCACCCTCTTGAGGTTTTAGCGATGAAAAAAAATCTGACTCTTATTTGTTATGCTATTGCAGGAATTATCATGGTAATCGGTTCATCAGGTTGTGCAACGGTCGTAACTTCTGCGGCTCAAAAGGCATGGGAAATTCGTAGCACTGAAGATCAGGTCACCGACTCAAAAATCCATACTGGAATTCTGGATAGACTAAAGAACAAAGACAAAAGCCTGCTTCTTGATGTGAATGTGGATGTCTGGGAACAAAGGGTACTTCTTACAGGAACCGTGGATGATCAGAAACTGACTTCTGAAATTGAGAGTCTCGCAAAACAGGACTCGCGCATTAAAATTCTGCACAACAAAATCAAGGTAGTCACTACAGAGGAAAAAGAAGCACTTCGTAAACAAAAAGAAGCAGGTGGCGATGGAAAAAGCGGGGTGGGGCAATTTGTCAACGATTTCTGGATCGAAACAAAAATTAAAGCACAATTATTAACAGAATCAAAAGTCGGCTCCGTCAACTATTTTTACAGATCAATATTGAACGATATTTATGTGATTGGCGAGTCTACCAGTAGTGAAGAAAAAAGACTGGTTCTTTCAATAATCCGTGCTACGGAGGGTGTTAGATCCGTTCAGGAATATATAGCCGTATCAGACAACTATTAACTCGGACTGAAAATATCTTGTTTTGTTCCCACCCGGCGTGGCCCCGCCACGCCTGGTGAGAGCTATTTTTTCTTGGATTTTCCGCCGTCAATCTGGCTGATTTTACGTTTAACGGTTTTTTGTTTATCCTTGTCGAAATCGACTTTCAGATAAACCGTTTTGGAAAATACCTTGTGAACCGTGCCTTCTTTTTTCTTCCCGGCAAAATCAATTTTGATCTTGTCTCCAACTTTCATAGCTTCACCTCTTCCTAATACTCAAAAACGTGTTCATAACCTGCATATTCGCAACTAAAGCGACCTATGTACTTTGAAAAAATTGAGATTAGAGTAAAACCTCCAGCGAGTCAATTATTTCTTACCCTTCAGCCGGGGCTACTACCCACAGAGGCCTAAAATCATGTCTCTCAGCCATGAAAACTCTTTGCATGCCCGTAGAAGTGATTGCGAGTTTGCTCCCCTGTGAAGGGGTGGTACAATCATTTGAATTTTCTAAACACCCTGCCCGGATGAACACACAGACAGAAATTGAATCTATTAACGCTCCATCTTCCCAGGTGACCCCTTATGCGGAAGTGGTGTTCAATCTTCCGATAAAAGAGCCCTTTACCTATAAGATTCCTCCCGAGTTCAGCGGAAAAGTTCAGGTGGGCATGCGGGTATTGGTCCCTTTTGGGCGCCGCCGAATTACAGGCTATGTCGTGAACCTCACCGTTAAGTGGGATAAAGAAATCCAATTAAAATCAATCAGCGATCTCCCAGACGCAGAACCTGTTGTCAGTGAAGAGATTCTATCTCTCGCCCGATGGATGGGAGAATATTACCAGTCCTCCTGGGGTGAAGCCATTCGCGCGACCCTTCCTGCTGGAATCGATGATGAAAACCGGGAAGAGTTTTCCATTACAGAAGCCGGGGCTATAGCATTAGATAATGGCTCGCTTTCCAAATCGGCCGTTTATATTTTGAATTTTATCAGCAAACGCCCCAGGACCACTTTGAAGCAATGCCAAAAAGAACTGGGCAAAAAGTTCAGTGCCTACGCCCTCGCCCGCTTAAAGCAGGACGGGTTGTTGGATACCTCGCACCAAACCCGGAAAAGCAAAGTCGGCTACCAGTTTATCAAATTGGTCCGCCTTGCCAATCCCCAACCAGATGATGAAAAAATTGAACATCTGCTCAAACGCAGCCCCAAACAAAAATTAATATTCGATCTATTGAGAAAAAAGGAAATCAGCCTATCGGAATTGGAAACCCGGATACCAGCTAGCTCCTCCGCCTTGCGCGGTCTAAAAGAAAAAAAGCTGGCAGAAGTTGTTACAGAAAAAAAAGCCCGCGAAGCCTTCGTTCCCGAAGGAACGATGAACCAGCCTTTTGGCGTTTCTCTGACCCTCTCTCCCGATCAGGAAAAAATATTTAAGGAACTCCGTTCGGCTATTGAGGCAGAGCGGTTCCAATCATTCCTGCTTCACGGAGTAACAGGAAGCGGCAAAACCGAAGTATATATCCGGTGCATCCAGCGCATACTGGAAATGGGTAAAACTGCAGTCATGATGGTTCCTGAAATCTCCCTCACCCCGCAAACGGTCGAGCGGTTTCGCCAACGCTTTGGTGACCGGGTAGCCATTTTGCATAGTGGCTTATCGCAAACCGAACGCTATCTGGAATGGAAAAAAATCCGCGATGGAAAGGTATCGATTGCTGTCGGTGCCCGCTCAGCAGTGTTCGCACCCTTTAAAAATCTGGGCATGATCGTTATCGACGAAGAACACGATAGCTCTTATAAACAGGATTCCAATCCTCGCTACCACGCCAGGGATACCGCCGTCATGAGGGCCCGGTCGTTAAATGCGGTGGTCCTTATGGGTTCTGCAACACCATCTATGGAATCCATTCAGAACACACGTTTGAAAAAATACAATTACCTTTCGCTTGAAAGCCGGATCGGTGAGAGCATGTTACCAATCGTGAGCCTTGTGGATATGATACGCGAGCGTAAGGAATTTAAAAATTTTTCCATGCTTTCCGGAGCTCTGCGTAGCGCAATTCGTGACCGACTTTCCCGCAAGGAACAGGTCTTCCTGTTTCTCAATCGCCGAGGCACGGCTCGATTTGTTTTTTGTCCCGACTGCGGTTACGTATTAGAATGTGCTCACTGTAGTGTCACCCTCACCTTTCACGGCAAGGAAGACCGCCTGCTCTGCCATTATTGTAATTTTAGGGCGCGCATGCCCGGTCACTGCGTGGAATGCCACGGGAAAGTAATTCGTTTCAGTGGTTTTGGCACCCAGAAACTTGAGGAGGAAGTCAAAAAACTATTCCCGAATGCCCGGACAACTCGCCTCGACCGGGACACCACCCGGGGCCGGGACTCGTTCGCCGCGATGCACCGCAATATGAATGCGGGGAATATCGACATCCTCATCGGGACACAAATGATCACCAAAGGGCATGACTTCCCCAACGTCACGCTGGTCGGGGTGGCTCACGCAGATTTATCCCTGAATATACCGGATTTCAGATCGTGCGAGAGAGCCTTCCAGTTGTTGACGCAGGTCGCAGGGCGAGCGGGGCGTGGAAAAGTTCCAGGAAAAGTAATTATCCAGACCAACAATCCCGACCACTATATGTTCGAGTTTGTTCAGGAACACGATGTCAACGCTTTCCACGAGAAAGAATTAAAACTCAGGCGGCAACTCAACTATCCTCCATTCACCCGACTTGTTGCTGTGGAAATTATAAGCGATAATGAATCGTTGGGCAAAAGTAGCGCCGACAAACTGGGACGCGCTCTTGCCCGGCAGGCAACCCGACAAAAAGGAGTAGAACTATTAGGCCCCTCGAAGGCGGCTTTATATCAGATTCAAAACAAGTTTCGCTGGCATTTAATATTACGAGGCCAGAACATGCAGGCCCTGCAAAAGGTTCTGGCAAACTGCCAGGAACTGCATGAACTCAAATCTTCTTCCAGCGGAAAATTCAAGATTTCTATCGATGTCGACCCCTTCAACCTTCTATAAACCAGATTTGCACTTCTCCACTAACCTTATATTGAAACCACATCTATGAAATTTTTTCGAGCTATGTATGATTGGGTCCTGCATTGGGCTGGGACCCCTTATGCGCTTCCGGCATTATTTTTTGTCTCGTTTGTAGAATCCTCCTTTTTCCCGATTCCACCCGATGTCTTATTGATCGCTATGGTCGTTGCTGTGCCGGCACTCTGGCTAAAGTTTTCTTTTTTCTGCTCCGTGGCCTCGGTTTTAGGAGGAATGTTTGGTTATTTCATCGGCTACCAGTTCATGGACCTGATCGGCAATCGTATCGTTGAGATATATCATCTTCAAGCCAAGTTCGAAAAAATAGGCGCTCTCTATGACGAACATCAGGCATGGGCCGTTGCCGCCGCAGGCTTTACACCCTTGCCTTACAAAATATTTACCCTGGCGGCAGGGTCATTTAAAATCAACTTCCCGACCTTTGTTCTGGCATCGGCCATCAGTCGTTCAGCGCGGTTTTTTCTGGTCGGATTTATTGTTTATAAGTTTGGACCTCCCATTAAGGTAGTGCTTGAAAAATATTTTAATATATTCAGCATTGTATTTTTTGTTCTGCTTTTCTTGGGATTTTATCTATTAAAATTTGTGCTTTGATGGAGGCTTGCTATGAGTGAGCATTGCGTAATATTCATCACCGCCGGATCAAAAGAGATGGCGGACACATTGAGCCGGGGACTTGTCGAGAGCAAACTGGCTTTCTGTGTCAACACCGTTCCGGGAATTCAGTCCACCTATCACTGGGAAGGTAAAATCCATGTCGATGAGGAAATACTTTTGATCGTCAAAACCCGCAAAGACCTCTACGATGCTCTGGAAAGCTGGGTCAAAACAAACCATAGCTATGACGTACCGGAAATCATTGCTTTGCCTATCGAGCGAGGTCTTCCTGAATACCTGTCGGGAATTGATGACTGGGTAAGAGGACCATGACCCCTATCCACATAAAAAAGGAATGGGCGATTTCAGAAAATCTGGCTACGCCGGAGTCGGTATATCTGCGCCGACGGGAATTTTTGAAAGGCACGGCATTAACTGCCGCCGCCACTGTTGGGACTCTTTATGGTTGCGGCCCTTCTACTCCCCCGAAAGTTCTGCCTGAAGTTGAGTGGAGCGAATTGGAAAAATCGATCTACCCCGCTAAAAGAAATCCGGTTTATGAGTTGGATAGACCTCTGACGCCAGAAAAGATCGCCTCCAGCTACAATAATTTTTATGAATTTGGGTCAGACAAAACCGATCCGGTGCATTACGCACAGAAACTCAGCACCCGACCCTGGGGCATTCAGGTAGGAGGACTGGTCAACAAGCCGAAGACATTCGACATGGACGAATTGCTGAAGACCATGCCCATGGAGGAGCGGGTATGCAGACTGCGCTGCGTGGAAGCTTGGGCCATGGCGGTGCCGTGGACAGGATTTCCTCTTCGAGAACTTCTAAAGCAAGTCGAGCCCAAACCGCAAGCCACCCATGTGAGGCTGGAAACTTTTTACACTCCCTTCACCGCGCAGGGGCAACTGGCTTTCTGGGAACCCTGGCCCTATGTGGAAGGATTGGCCCTTAAAGAGGCCATGAACGAGCTGGCATTCTTAGCCACGGGAATTTATGGGCATCCGCTTCCTAAACAGCATGGAGCTCCTGTGCGATTGGTTGTTCCCTGGAAATACGGATTCAAAAATATAAAATCCATCGTGAAGATTGAGTTGGTTGACTATCGTCCTTCGACTTTTTGGAACACGCTTCAAGGACTGGAATATGATTTCACCGCCAATGTAGATCCACGCATCCCGCACCCGCGCTGGCCTCAGACCCGTGAGAAAATGATTGGAACCGGAGACATCCGCCCGACCCAGCTCTATAATGGTTATGAAAAATTTGTCGGCAACTTATACTCATGAGGAAAACTTTAGTGACTCGATCAATAATAATTGCTTTGCTTTTTTTTGCCCTACTCCTTTCCCCCTTCACCGCATGGTCGGAGGATGAACAGGTACAGAGTGAAAAACATATCTATACCGTCATCGAATTTGAATCCACCTTCATGAACCGTAATAAAGAAAGAGTACTGGAAGTTCTCGGCGAACCAGACCGGAAGTGGGAACATCGAGGCAAAAAGGTATGGACATACAAGCAGGTCATCAAAGATCAGGAAAAAATCTGGGACCAAAATATCATGTTCGATTTTGGCAGGGTCAACATGATGTGGGGCACCCCCTCTGACGAGAGGAAGCAATGAAAAATCTACTTAGGCTTGAGCAGGTATTAGCTAGAATTTTTCATGCCGAGACTACCTTTTTCTAGCCAGTTGAAGATGTTGCTAGTCGGCCCCGCGCCTAGCGGAAGAATTGTTGAATTTGTGCGCCCATGAATCCGGCGATGGCGCCTCCACTTCCTGCGGCGATGATGAGGATGTCCCGGTCTCCGGTGCGGTAGCCCAGATAAGCCCCTATTAAAACTCCCAGACAGATGATGACCATAAAAAGTCTGCCCCCCAACCAGCCGACAAACCCGCCGACCACCAATCCCAGAAAGCAGGCGATAGTCATGAGAAGCGGACTGTGCACCACCCAGCCCATAGCCAGTCCGGTCATGCCCATCAACCCCATGCCCAAATAAATTTCACTTTTGTTTTGCGTTTTGGGCATATAAACCTTAGCAAATTCAATGAATTTTGCGGTATCAAAATTGAGAGATAAGGCCAGACCCTCTTCATCCCAACTCTCTCCAATCGATGAAGACCTTTGTGCAAGTCGATAAAGCGGCAAACAAATTATTTTTTTATTGTTCCTTATCTTCTAAATCTGCATCCATTTCTGCGGCTATCGCCAGGGCGGTGCTAAGAAAAAGTCTGCCCGCTTTTTTTAGTCTTTCTTTCTGTGCAGGGGTTCCACTTTTCATAATGTCTTGCACGATATCGCCGCCAATATTCATCCCCACACCCTCCATGAGCTGGGAGGGAAGCATTTCTTCTGATTTCAGGCTATCCATTTTTTGGCTTTCTCCCGCTGGGGAGGTTCCGGGAGTTTGCCCGTAGGAAGCAGGTTGCTCAAAAAGTAATTGCCCGGCCGGGCCCAGGTCGCCGACACCATTCTCCAAATACTTTTTTACTTCCGCTTGCTGAAAATCGAACCCAGGAAATTGCTTCACCAGTTCTTCACGAAACACATTGCAAATATTCAAAAGAATATCGGGGTCTTTCCGCCTCGGGCTTTCTTTCGACTCCCATGAAACAGCTGTTTTATAAGAAGTTTTGGCTCTCGCGGCCAACTCCTTAAGGGTTAAACCCAAGCCTTTGCGTATTGCCATCTGGCGAATTCTAAACTTATCCAGCATGATAAAAAAATACCCTAAGGTTATATTTTTCCGTTGACAGATAGTTTCATAGTGATATATTGCCATCTAAATGGTTAAAGTTCCATGCGACAGGGAACTCGAAATTATCCCAGCAATAAAATAATTTGTCAACCGCTTTGGCTTGAAGGTTAAAATTGTAAATTGAGGGGTGAAGTTTATGCGAAGAAACATTGAGTTCGAAGATCTGGGAAAGCGAATTCGTAATTGGAGAAAAGACCAAGGCCTAAAAGCTAAGGAACTGGCACTCAAGCTAAAAATTTCTGGCGGCAGTTTATCTGAAATTGAAAATGGCAAAAGTTTTCCATCGGCCCTCACCCTGGCTAATATGCACCTCAACACCAACCTCAATGTCGGCTATGTTTTGACCGGACAGATGGATCACGAAAAAACCGGTTACAAAACTCTGCGCACTCTGCTGATAGAAGTGGATGCAGATATCGACCATGTAATCCTAAAAAACAGAAAAACCGCATGACTTGATAACCACCTCTCGTTTGTTTCAATAATATTTGAATTGTTCATAATACTAAAAATCCAATTATGCTAAATTTAATATTATGAGAATCCTAATAGCAAGTTTGCTCATTATATTTTTGCTTAACCCTCATCCTGCCGAGGCGTTTCGTGTAGGGGGATTAAAAACTCCCGCAAGCTTTATCGTTGACCCCGCCCTGGGCAATTATTTCATTTCCAATATCAATGGTAAATCAGGAAGTCGGGATAATAACGGCTTTATCATAAAACTCGACCCATCCGGAAAAACTCTTTTTGTGAACCGCGGAGGGGACCCGCAAGTGACTCTGAATGCTCCTGACGGACTCGCCCTTAAAGGCAACATTCTTTATGTCACTGATATCGACTCTCTGCGCTGGTTTGATAAAAATAATGGAAAGCCTCTCGGCCATATTGATTTGACCGGAATCGGTGCTAAGCGGTTAAAGGGTTTGGCCTTCGATGGAGAGGGCAACCTGTATATTTCCGATGTTCTGGCGAACGCCATTTATAAAGTTGATGCCGCCCACAAAGTTTCTATTTTCAGCAAAGACAACCGATTGGGCAATCCCACCGGAATGGTTTACGATTCTGCACGCAAGCGATTGATTGTGGTGACTCGGGCTACAGGAAAAATATTGGGAATTGGGCAGGACGGAAAAATCGCACCCGTCATCAACACGAGTACGAAATTTAAAAACCTAAATGGAGTGGATTGGGGCCGCAAGGGCAATCTGCTTGTCTCCGATGAAACAGCAGGGAAAATCTACCGGATACGCAATTTTTCCCGGACAGAAATTGTCCGGGAAAATATTCTGACACCGGCGGGCATCTCTTTCGATTATGCCCGCAACCTTATTCTTGTTCCTTCTTCAAAAGGAAATCTGGCATTCACCATTCCCTGAACGGCTTTAAAGATTCTTGAAAACCTCGTCCAGACTGGCTCGGGCATCGCCAAACAGCATGCGGGTATTATCTTTAAAGAACAAGGGATTCTGAACCCCTGCGTAACCCGTAGCCATACCCCGTTTCAGCACGATGGTGGTGGTAGCCTTCCAGCATTCCAAAACCGGCATACCGGCAATCGGGCTGTCAGGATCGGTCTGAGCTGAGGGGTTAACAATGTCGTTGGCTCCAATGACAATCGCGACATCAATATTCGGAAAATCATCATTGATTTCATCCATCTCAAAAACGATGTCGTAAGGCACCTTGGCTTCTGCCAGCAATACATTCATATGCCCCGGCATACGCCCGGCAACGGGATGAATGCCGAACCGCACATTCACTTTCTTGCTCCGCAGTGCTTTGGTGATTTCGCAGACGATATGCTGGGCCTGAGCTACGGCCATGCCATAACCCGGAATAATCATGACTTCCTTCGATTCCGCCAACAGGCTGGCTGCCTCAGGAGCTTGCACCGCCACCACTTCACCCTGTTCTTCAACCGAGGATGAAGAGGAGGAGCCACTACCTGATGTCGTACCAAAGCCTCCAGCAATTACAGACAGGAACTTGCGGTTCATCGCCCGACACATGATGTAACTCAAGATAGCACCACTACTGCCGACCAACGCCCCGGTCACAATGAGAAGATCGTTATTGAGCATAAATCCGGTTGCCGCGGCGGCCCAGCCGGAATAACTATTGAGCATGGAAACCACCACCGGCATATCTGCTCCACCAATAGCCATGACCATATGAATCCCGAACAGCAAGGCGATTCCTGTCATGATCATCAAAGGCATGATTCCCGCCCCTGCCGCAGATTGCTCGACGAACATGCTACATAAATAGATGGAAGCAAGCAGCAGACATAAATTAAGCCAGTGCCGCGCCGGCAATAACATGGCGTTCCCGGTGATTTTTCCGCTGAGTTTCCCGAATGCAATGATGGACCCGGAAAACGTGATCGCCCCGATAAGGATTCCCAAATAGGTTTCGATATCATGGATGGTGAGTTCCACTCCCGTGAAATGCACATTGGGATCCATGAAGCTGGCAAAGCCAACCAGGACTGCGGCTAATCCTACCAGACTATGCAGAATGGCAACCAGTTCGGGCATTTCGGTCATTTGCACACGACGCGCCAGAACCAGACCAATACTACCGCCTATCAACAACGCTCCGACCAAAATTCCTATATTGGCTGTAACTCCAGAGATGGTAGCTATGAGGGCAATAGACATACCCAGCATTCCATACAGGTTGCCACGCCGGGAAGTTGCCGGGTTGCTCAATCCACCTAACGCAAGAATAAAAAGAATAGTTGCCCCAACATAAGAGGCGGTTACAATACCTTCGCTCATCTACTCGCCTCCTATTTTTGAAACATGTTAAGCATGCGGCGCGTTACCGCAAACCCGCCCACTATATTAATTGCAGTGATCAACGTTGCAAACGCCGCCACCCCCATAAGAAGATCTTCTCCCGAACTAATCTGTAAAATCGCCCCCACAATAATGATACTGCTGATCGCGTTGGTCACGCTCATCAGGGGAGTGTGCAAAGCCGCTGTCACATTCCAGATAACCATATAACCGACAAAGCAGGACAGAACAAATACCGTAAAATGAGCCATGAAGGACGCAGGCGCAACAGCACCCAGCCCCAGTAATGCCAAGGCTCCTACCCCAAAGGTGATGAGGGGTCCCATCGCTGAGGGTTTCTCTTCTTTGGGCGGTTCTATAGGTTTAGCGGGTTCAGCCGGTTTGGCCGGTGCCGCAGAAAGTTTGGGCGCAGGCGGCGGGAAGGTGATCTCACCCTCCTTGACAGCCGTAGCTCCGCGAACCACTTCGTCATCAAAATCGACTTTGGCGTTGCCGTCTTTTTCCTTGGTCATGTCAGTGAGCAGGTGGCGCAAATTTGTGCCATACAACTGACTGGCCTGCGTAGCCATGCGGCTGGGCAGGTCGGTGTATCCGATGATGGAAACTCCATGCTTCTTGACCACTTTTCCCGCTTCAGAAAGCTTGCAGTTACCGCCCTGTTCCGCGGCAAGGTCTACAATCACGCTACCGTCTTTCATGGCAACGACATGATCTTCCAGGATCAGTTCCGGAGCTGGTTTGCCGGGAATCAAGGCTGTTGTGATGATGATATCCACCTCTTTAGCCTGTTCCGCGAAGAGGGCCATTTCTGCAGCGATAAATTCTTTGCTCATCACCTTGGCATATCCACCGGTACCCGAACCATCTTCCTCAAAATCAACTTCCAGGAATTCCGCGTCCATGCTCTCAATCTGTTCTTTCACTTCCGGTCGGGTATCAAAAGCCCGCACGATGGCACCCATGCTTTTCGCGGCACCAATGGCGGCAAGACCCGCAACCCCCGCTCCGATCACCATGACTTTAGCCGGAGGAACTTTGCCCGCCGCTGTGATCTGACCGGTAAAAAACCGACCAAAATGCTGGGCGGCCTCCACCACTGCACGGTAACCCGCTATATTCGCCATGGAACTGAGTGCATCCAATTTTTGAGCCCGCGATATTCGCGGAATCATGTCCATAGCCATTGCAGTGACTTTTTTATCGGCTAATTTTTTCAGGAGTTCTGGATTCTGCGCCGGCCAGAGAAACGAAATATAAATCTGGCCTTCTTTAAGCAGGTCAACCTCTTCCACGCTCAGGTCCGGGTTCAGCTCAGGACCCCGGACTTTTAGAATAATGTCGCTTTCGCTCCAGAGCTCTTTGGTATTTTTGATAACCGTAACACCGGCTTCTACGTAAGAAGCATCGGAATAATGAGCGGCAATACCCGCGCCGGCCTCAATGGCTACTTCAAAACCCAGTTTAATAAGCTGTGTCGCGACCTCAGGGGTGGTCGCCACCCGTTTTTCGCCAGCATGGACTTCTTTAGGGATACCAATCTTCATCACTTTTTCTCTCTCAGTAAAGAATGGGTTGGGGGAATATTAAAGCGCATAAGACTACCATATAATTGCAAAATTTTCTAAAAATCTCGCAAAAATAGAGATAACCCTTGGTTGGGGAGGCAAATAGTAGGGATTTGACAAACCGGCCCGCTCCCGTGCGAGGGAATTAAGCAAGCGCTCTTTTAGCCGAGATAACCGATTGTTAGCCAGAAAGAGCTATGGCTCATTGGGTCCAGCGTCACGCTGGCGGTCAGTCGTCTTGATCGTCGAAGAGATTGGAGGCGAGGCTTTTACGGGCTGTGCGGGCTTCCTGATCCGCACGGGTGATGCCGCCATCGTAGTCGTTATAGTCCACAAATTGCAGGACCGGTTCCATCTCCGGATTGCGTTTTAAATAGAGGCGGGCCATCATCTGCGCTGTGCGCCGGTATTTCGGGTGACCGGCTTTCTGGGTACGCAGTTCCACAAGATGCCCCAACTCCCTGAGATTCATGCCCACATTCCAGCGGATGAAATGATTGAACAGCGTGGCATATTGCGCTTCCTGTTCCATTCCCGCCCGCTTCAGGTCGCGGTGTAGAGACTCGGTGCGCTCGAAACATTCCTGAACATCCGGGCCCATGCCGATTTCATCAATTTCTTCCGGCACCGAATAACCCAGATCGACTCCCAGGTCCTGCCTTTGTTGGGTGAGCATGCGGTGACGTTGCAGATCCCGGTATTCGGCGAATCCGGCAAGAATATCAAACTGAATGGGATAGCCATATTCCAGGCCCCTGCCCGCTCGGTCGCGCTTGCTCTTCCGCGTCCCAATATAAGTTTCAAAGATCTGTTTTTTTCGTTCTTCGGGTAAGGATTTCACGATTGTACGAATCTGTAGGGAAGAATGTCGGACATAAGGGAAAATCATATTCGACAGCAGGTTGACCCACTGGGCATCCGGACTGTCTTCCAGCAATTCCACTTCGGCGGATGTTTCGATATTCACTGAAGCAAAAAGTTCCCGGCACAGGTGCCGCATTTTCTGATGGTTTTCTGCCATATAGGCATTGCGCCCGGCCCGTTTAATAAAAGTGGGAATCTGGGTATTGAGGGCTTTTCGAACCGACTCGGCCAGTTCATGCGCTTCGCTTAAATCATGCGACAACAGTTTGGTGATCAGGCCGGAGAAAAACCGTCCATTACCCACCAGCCCGACATTGGCCTGGGTACAGGCTGGGAGGATACAGCGGATCACATCACAAGCCGCACTACGGATGGTGAAATTATAGGCAATGCGATGAGCCTTGATTTCGTTATCGCCTTCAAGAGCTTTCAGTCCCGCCTTTAGCACCTTGCCATCGCGTTCCACTTCAATTTCGAACGCGTCCTGGGTGAGACGCTGGCGAAACAATGCCTGCATGGGTTCCACCATGCGCGCATAAGTCTCAAAAAGAAAATCCATATTGGCGACAAAGGCTTTTCCAAGTCCGGACTGCTTGATATTATCAGGACAGACATAACGCCAACGCCCGTTTTTTTTGACATCGTAAAGAACGTACCGGGTCGACTCTTCAATCGGTGAGCCACCTATTCGGCAGTCTTCAATAACCTTGGTCATCAGGTTTGAGATTTCTTCCATGCAAAGCGGAGCCACCGCCAGTTCGGCTACCGATTCATCGCCGAATTTATTGACCACCCGGTCGATCATCTGCGAGCCCTTGACATCGTTGGGACTGCCATCCGGATTCAAAAACTCACGCACAACTGTTTCTTTGAATCCGGTCGGAGCCCGGCTGTAACGGGCCAGAGCCCCACCGATCACTTCCGGATTCAGGTTCTCCAACGCAAACACATTGGCATCCACATCCGAGAGATAGGGCTTTAACAGCTCGCGTTCCCGTTCGGTCAACTCATCAGATCGTTTTGGTTTATCAGCCATGGATTGTTAATTGATTCCTATGTCAATAGGGGCAGACTTGGCGCAACGAAAACCTGTATCGTTGAACTTAACATCGGGCCGACTCCATCGGCGAAATGCACTCCGCAGGGAATCGGCAAAATTAACCCAGGAGCCGCCGCGAAGGGATTTAAATTCTCCGTCTTCATAGCCCTGGGGATTGTCTTTAGCCCCATGAGTATAATAAGTGCGGCTATACCAGTCACTCACCCATTCCCAGACATTGCCCGCCATATCGTGTACCCCATAAACTGAGACTCCCGTCGGGTAGGTGCCAACATTGGTCATGGTGTATAAGCCTTTCCATTTTCGCTTGAACGTGGCTCTTCCCCTAGGAAAACCAGTTCCCCAAGGATACACACTGCCACTGGGCCCGCGAGCGGCTTTTTCCCATTCCGCTTCTGTTGGCAGGCGCTTGCCTCTCCACTTGCAGTAGGTTTCTGCATCATACCAGCTTACCTGTGTAACGGGTTGATTGCGGATGGCAGATGGAAATGAGCTCCCCTTCCACAAGTTCCCCTCCCAACACGCATCGGTGCTGCAAGAATCATCCAGAGCGGGAGGATGCCCCGTCGCCTTCACAAACTCCAGATATTTTTCATTCGTCACCTCATAGATATCTATCAAATAACTATCGACCGCCACCAATTTCAAGGGGTATTCATCAGAGAACCACCAGAGCCTGCAGGACCTATCATGCTTGCGACAGGTTTTAAAAGCCGCCTTATTCTGTTCAAAGCTAGACCCTCTAACAAACTTGCCTCCTTTTATGAAAGCCATGTCAGAAGTATCTTTCGAACCAGAATTATCTTTCAAGCCAGAATCGGTAACCTTCTTTTGTTCAAGGTGGCCTGGCTTTTTATATGATGGATTATATTGTTTTGGATCACGCTCTTTCTGGTTTGCAAACGATGTAGCAATGCACGCTCCGAAACAAAGAAAAAAGACGGAACATGACAGAAACCCTTTAAGGGATACGGGAAGTTTCCGTGAAAATATTGAAAAATATTTTTCTGTGTTCAAGCGGAGAAACCCCGCTGGTAATTTACAATTTTTTATCATGCCCTCATTCAGCCTCTCGGCTTATTGGGCTATTGCTCATTGCCATCGGGCGTAGTCCGAAAGCGGGCCATTTCCTTGCCATTAATGTAGAACAGCGTCAACCCAAGAATCATATTCACGGTATAGATCCAGGTCAACTTTGAATGATAACGGTCAAACTGGATTTGCAGTTTCTGATCGGCAGGATTCGCTTTTTTGAGTTTATCCATTGCATGCATCTCAGGCCGGAGAACACTACCTATATATAAGGCCAGAACGACCATAACAACCAGGCATACTTCGCGGGTATATTTACGCTTGGTCACCACTTGCGGTTCGTAACCCGCAGAACTGTATTTAGCCACCAGAAATTTGACCACCTCGGCCAATACCATGAACGTAATACAGGTATAAATAATATTCACATTAAAAACATCCATGACCTTATTCATGATCGTGCTGGCGACCTGCGGTTGCTCCTTCAAATTAATCCGCACCATGATTTCTACCAGAATTCCCAGCAGGAACATCCCGCCTACCCAAAGGCAGAGAGAAAACAAATAAAACCAGTTAGAAATAAAAACTAAACGTTTCATGTCAATCCAATCAGTAAGATTGATGTTTCATAAGCCGATAAAACTCTTTGTTCGCCAGACCCATTTGCTGCTAGTGGGTTAATTACCGCCAGATACTCTTTTTCGGGTGAGCTTAAAACTTGCCCTGATCTCTGCTTCTTCTCTTTCACGAGCATCAACAATGGATTGGCTATCCCCGCCAAACCAGGTTTTAACGGTGGTCCCTACTTTTTCTCGATTAATCTCATTGAGAATCGACAAATAAATAATCCCATAAAAAACTGCAATACCATAAAAAATCCAAGGAACCAGTGATCGCAGACGCTGTTTTTCTTTGACTGACCGGTGATCCCACACCCGGTGCCATAGTGATTTTTTTTCATCCTCGGCCATATTCGTCTCCTATTGCCGAAGAACCTTTAAATACATAGATATAACTGAACCTTTCCATACGTCCCCAAGAAAACCCGATCATATCAGAATCCCCTAATCGAAACAACCGGCCAACGGCCGGTGGCGACAGCATTAGCTCTATTTTGCGAGCAAGGAGTTATCTCGGCATAAAAAGCTCTTGCCCAGTTGCTTCCCCTGCCAAGGGGTGTGCTATATTTCTTAATTTTAACCTTAAATTTTTCCAGACCTTGATAGAAATTAAACCTGTACAGAATCTTCGAGCGACCGTTACCATTCCTGGATCAAAAAGTTATACCAACCGTGCCTTGTTAATAGCAGGACTCACTGATGGGGAATGCCGGTTAGAAAAACCTCTCATCAGCGATGACACCAAGTACATGATCCGGGCCTTGCGTGCATTTGGTATCCCTGTACAAGAAGAGGAAGAAGCTTTTATTGTTTCCGGCAAAGGTGGAAAACTGACCGCACCCGGCGAAGATATTTTTATCGGCAATGCTGGAACCGCCATGCGGTTTTTGACCACCTTTTCTGCGCTGGGCTCTGGGAAAATCCGACTGGATGGCGATGAACGGATGCGAGAACGCCCCCTGGCTGACCTTTTAGATTGCCTGACGCAAATGGGAGTCCAAGCGGTATCCACAAATAGCAATGGTTGCCCGCCGATAGAGATAGCTGGCGGGGAAGTTCCGGGAGGAGACATATCGCTGGCCGGAGATAAAAGCAGTCAATACCTCACATCCATTTTACTTTCGGCCCCTTACTTTAAAAACGATACCTGCGTAAATATCCAGGGAGACCTCACTTCAAAATCTTATGCAGACATTACCCTCGACATCATGAAGACCTTCGGGGTCTGTGTTGAAAATGAGAGTTATCAGCGTTTCAAGGTCAAGGCGGGGGATCGCTACAAAGCCCAAACCTACCGGGTAGAAAGCGACTGGTCGAGTGCCACTTATTTTTTAGCCGCGGCGGCAGTGACCGGCGGAGAGGTAACCCTTACAGATATCAATCCTCATAGCGTTCAGGGAGACGCGCAATTTGCCTCCGTTCTGGAAAAAATGGGTTGTCAGATTGAGAAAAACAACCACACCCTGCAAATTAAAGGAAACCCTTTGAGGGGAATCACCATCAATATGAATAATATGCCCGATGCGGTTCAGACATTAGCTGTGACGGCCCTGTTTGCCGAAGGTGAAACCGTGATTCAGGGAATCGGCAATCTCAAGATCAAGGAAACCGATCGTATCTCAGCCCTGTCTAATGAATTAACCCGGCTGGGCGCAAGGGTCGAGGCGGGAGAAGATTTTCTCGTCATACGACCGGGAAATTATTCAGGAGCCGAAATTGAAACCTATAACGACCACAGAATGGCCATGAGCTTTGCGGTGGCCGGATTAAATATTCCAGGAGTCCGCATTAAAAATCCTAAATGCGTAGAAAAATCTTATCCAGATTTTTTTCAGCACTTTGCAAACCTTTAATAACGACAGTCCTGATCCGAAGAACCCTGCAAACTAAAAAATGATTGAACACGCTTACACCAATTCGCTCGTCAATGAGAAAAGTCCTTATCTCCTGCAACACGCACACAATCCAGTCAACTGGCATTCGTGGGGGGATGAGCCTTTTAAAATTGCCAAAGAAAAAAACCTGCCCATTCTGGTGAGCATCGGCTATGCCACCTGCCACTGGTGCCATGTGATGGAGCGTGAATCGTTTGAAGACCCTACTTTGGCGGCGGTACTCAATGAAAGTTTTATCAGTATCAAGGTGGACCGTGAAGAAAGGCCGGATGTCGATAGCATATACATGCAGGCAGTGCATGCGTTGGGCCAGCAGGGGGGTTGGCCGCTGAATGTGTTTCTGACTCCGGATGGAGCGCCTTTTTATGGAGGAACTTATTTCCCGCCCGAGCGCCGTCATAATCTGCCCTCGTTTCTGGACGTGCTTCAGTTTCTCACCAATACCTGGATGAATGAGCAGGACAAAATAGAAAAACAGACCAAAGCCGTGGTCGGATTTATTCGCCAATCTTCCCTGCGTGATGAAAGTTCCGCCACGCTGGAGGATTTAGATTTTGACGGGGAAGATAAAGCTCTCGAACTTTTTGAAAAGCATTATGACAGGCTCAACCACGGCTTTCAGTTTCAACCACAAAACAAGTTTCCCCCTTCGATGGGCCTATCCCTCCTGCTCAGGCAATACCACCGCACAGGTCATGCCAACAGCCTGACCATGACCGAGAACACACTCAAGGCCATGAAGTTCGGTGGAATTTATGACCAGATTGGGGGAGGACTTTCCCGCTACAGCACTGATGACAGATGGCTGGTACCGCATTTCGAAAAAATGCTCTATGACAATGCCTTGTTCACCACTGCCCTGATCGAAACTTATCAGGTCACTGGCAAGAAAGAGTTTGCAGATTTTGCTAACGACCTTCTGCAATATATCGACCGGGACATGACTTCAAAAGAAGGGGCCTTCTTCAGTGCCGAAGATGCAGACAGCGAAGGAGTCGAAGGCAAGTTTTATGTGTGGACCCAGGAGGAGGTTGAGCAAATTCTAGGGAGGAAAACCGCCAGCATCGCCATTCCCTATTACAACATCATCCCTGGTGGAAATTTCGACGGGAAAAATATTTTAAACATCACTCGCGATCCTAAAACTGTGGCAAAGGACGTAGGCATGCAGGAAGCCGATGGCTTGAAGGAGCTGGCCATCGCGCGAGAAAAGCTCCTGGAAGTCCGCAGTAAGCGCATTCGCCCCCTGCTTGACGATAAGATACTCACTTCCTGGAACGCTTTGATGATCAGTGCCATGGCAAAAACTGGAAGAGTGTTAGATGATGTAGAACGGATACAAAAATCAGCCCGAGCCATGGAGTTTCTTCTTACTCAGTTACGGACACCAGAAGGGAAAATCCTGCGACGTTATCGAGATGGAGAAGCCCGCTATGACGGTTATTTGTTTGATTATACCGCCACCGCAACCGCTTGCCTGGATTTGTATGAAGCCACTTACGAATCTCATTATATTCAAACAGCCAAAGATTTGATGCAAAGAGTGGAGGATAAATTCCTGAGTGATAACGGGACCTTTCACGAAACGGCCAGTGACGGAGAAGAACTGCTGGTGCGACAAATCAGCGGTTACGATGGCGTGGAACCTTCTGGAAACAGCAACGCTGCGTTCACCCTGCTCAGGCTTTCCGCCTACCTAGCCGACCCGGCTCTATCCCTCAAAGCGGAAAAAATATTTCTAAACTTTAATGAAGAACTGATGGAGCATGGCCTCAACTCAGCTTTCATGCTGCAAGCCCTGCATTTGTACCTCGGTGGACTCAAAGAGGTTGCGGTGGTAGGCAAGAAAAACGATGCGGCAACTCAGGAGCTATTGGATACTCTGCGTAAAGGGTTTTACCCGAATGCCGTTTTCGCCTTCGCTTATGAGGATGAGATTGGAAGCACATCCATCCCCTTGTTAAAAGACCGAAAACTGGTAAATGGAAAAGCAACTGCTTACGTCTGCCGACAGGGAACCTGCCTCGAACCTGTCCATTCCGTAGAAGAATTGGTGAAACTATTGAGTTATGAATGAAGAAACACTATGATGAGACATTCATATTTAAACCCTTAAAGAACGACAAATTCTATGCGCACAGAATTAATAGATAATATGGTCAATACCGCCTTAAAAGGCGAGTCAATTTCTTATGATCAGGCCTTGCAACTGGAAACCCTGAGCCACCAAGAACTGGACTATCTCTTTCTCGGAACAGACCGCATCCGTGATCATTTTAAAGGACAGGACGTAAAAATCTGTTCCATCGTCAACGCAAAATCTGGAAAATGCGTGGAAGACTGTTCTTTCTGTGCACAGTCCAGCTCATTCCAGACCGATTCGCCGGAATATGAGTTGATGGATGTCGAAGAAATTGTTGCGGCCGCAAAAGAAGCGGAAGCTTTTGGGTCCAATGAATTCTCCATCGTTGCCTCCGGGACTTCTCTCGATGACCGGAAAGAATTGGATCGGGTGATTGAGGCTATCAAACGTATCAAGGCTGAAACGCAGCTCGAAACCTGTTGTTCCCTCGGATTAATGCCAATGGAACATTTGAAGGAGCTGAAAGAAGCCGGACTGGATCGATGCCACCATAATCTGGAAACCGCAAAAAGCCATTTTGATAAAATTGTTTCAACCCACACCTATGAGGATGAGGTAAATGCCGTACAGAATGCCAAGGCCGCAGGATTACAAGTCTGCGTAGGTGGGATTTTTGGGATGGGAGAATCGTTTACGCAAAGGGCAGAACTGGCTTTCTCAATTCGCGATTTGGGAACACAATCGTTCCCCATAAATTTTCTAAAACCGATTGAAGGGACTGGGCTGGACCATCTCGAACCCATGGAACACTATGAAGCACTTAGAACGATCTCTCTAATGCGCCTGATTTTACCGGATATAGACCTATTCGTCTGCGGAGGAAGGGAAGAAGTGCTAACCGATCAGCAAGAACAACTTTTCTCTGCGGGGGCCAATGGAATTTTGGGGGGCAACTACCTCACAACCAAAGGCCGAGACCCTAAAAGAGATATAGATATGATTGAAAACCTGGGGCTGCGCCCTGTCTATACGTCTATATAATTACCGCTCTAACAGAAAAACCCCTTTTCCCATTCGGGAAAAGGGGTTTAATTTATTCAGTCATACCAAACGAATTACGCCAGCAGGTTTTCTTCAATAACCTTTTTAATTTCTGCTTTCGATTTTACTCCCACAACCTGCTGAACCACTTGTCCGCCCTTTATAAAAAGGAGAGTGGGGATACCACGGATACCATAAGTGGTTGCAGTATTGGGATTATCGTCTACATTCAATTTTCCAACCAGAATCTTATCTTCAAACTCACCGGCAAGCTCTTCAACGGTAGGAGCAAGCATTTTACAGGGCTGGCACCATTCGGCCCAGAAATCAAGCATAACGGGTTTATCAGACTTTATAACCGTTTGCTCAAATTCCGCATCGGAAACCGTAACCACTTTGGCTGACATAAACTACTCCTTAAATTATAAAAGAAATAATTTCCCTAAAATTGGGATATTAAGGGAAAATCATCAACATTTTAGTTAATTAGCAAAAATCGCCTGCGAATGAAAACTTTCTTCAATCAAACTGAAAATGACGATCACATAGGAATGATTTTTTTGATACTATCATACTCCCCTATAACCAGCAAGTTCTTTGCCGGGTACTCTTGGGGAGAAATCAAATAAAGCCCCTAAGTTAAATGACTTGGAACAGGAGATATAATAATGGCTGATGTTGTCAATTTTTTTGCGTATGGAGAGTTAATCAATGAAGATTTTTTTAAAGAGCAGGGTCTGGAGTATATAACCAAAACTTCTGTCACTCTCTCGGCCTGGAGGCTGGTTTTCAACAAAATCCCCATTGATAACGGGGGAATAGAAAACCTGGGGTTGGCTAACATTGAACCGACTAATGATAATGCCGGAATGATGCACGGAGAACTTTATGCGATGGATGAAAAGCATATTCCTAAACTGGATGAATATTTTGGCCACCCTAATGAATACCAGCGAAAAGTGCTGCGCTTCAACCGCCACGATTTCATCCTGATTAGTGGGCTGACATATATCGCTCGACCCGATAAAATTGGGACTAAACTCAAACCCAACAAAGCCGCCCTGAAAATTCTTAAGAAAGCAAAGAAACTTTTCCCCATGCTCTACTTTTCCCGATTGATGAACACCCCTACCTGTGATTAAGCCCGAGAATCCGACATGTTCACAGCTTATGTGAGAAAACCCGGACTAAAATTTTCTCAGGCCTTATCGGAGCACCCTGAGAAAAATGATATCGACCTTGCTGTCGCCTTGCACCAGCACCAGCATTATGTCCGGGCACTGAAAGAGGTCGGGGGAAGCGTGGAATACCTGCCACCTCAGGACCATTTGCCCGATGCCACCTTCGTCGAAGATACCGCCGTTATTCTGGAAGATAAAATCCTGCTTTGCCCGATGAAAGAACCCTCCCGCCAGGAGGAAGTCCAATCCACCGCCACGGCACTGAAAAAATACCACGATTGTGTGACCCTCGATTCCCCCGCAACGCTTGATGGTGGGGATGTGATGAGCACTCCCGATGTGATTTTTGTGGGGCTTTCCAAACGCAGCAATTTGGCAGCTGTGAAAGCACTCTCCAAGCTCACATCTAAAAAAGTGGTTCCGGTAACTGTGACAAAAGGATTGCACCTCAAAAGCGCCACCACCTTTCTTGGCAACAATCTTTTAATACTAGATCCTTTACGAATAGATGCTTCAAATTTGAAACATTTTGATTGGATCGAAGTCACCGAAAACGAATCTTATGCCGCCAATTGCCTGACATTAGGAAACTTTGTTCTGATGCCAACCGGATTCCCAAAGATCAGCGAGAAAATTCGTGCGCATGGGCTTGAAACAAAAGAACTGGAAATGAGCGAATTCGAAAAAGCCGATGGCGCAGTGACCTGCTTAAGCTTAATCTTTCCGTCGTGCTAGCGTCACCGCCTCATTGCCACCAGCCACTTGGCCGGTTAGTTCCAACGAGCGGAATCGGGAGTGGCGTTTCGAATTTTGGAGAGGTGGACGAGGTTGATTTTCATTTTGAGAAAATTATGTAGGAATTCTGCGCGAAGAAGCACATCCTGCTCCTCAAGAAAAGTTTGTTTCTGTTCCAGAGAAAGATCCAACCGATACGCGAACCGGCCTACAAACTGGCTGAGTAGGTTGCCCAAATTCCAGTCGGGCTCATTTTTCAGAGAGTTTCCCTCCGGGATAAAGCTTATAAATTCCCTGTACTGGTCAATTAAGCTGTCACGGATTGGATTGGGTTTTTCACTAATTTCCTGTTCATTCTTTTCTTCGAGGATATCTATTTCTGCTCGACGGTAGGGTTTTCCATCGATCTCCTTTAAGATGCGGAACCGATGCAGTCCAACCAGGGTGAAGTTGAATTTTCCATCAGGGTGGTGAATTTCCTTTGCAATGCTTCCCACGCAACCTATGGTAAATAGGTCTGGACGGTCAAAATAAGCCGATTCCCAATCTGGCTTTAGAAGAACCATGCCAATTTTGCGTTCCCCTGCCAGGGCGTCAGAAGTCATTTGACGATACCGAGGCTCAAAAATATGCAGAGGCAAGGGGGTGCCAGGATAAAATACTGTTGAAGGCAAAGGAAAAAGAGGAATGATACCTTCTTGATTTGAATCTTTTGTCATAAATTCCTTATCTTAAATGAATACGTGAGCATTGTAACATCTAATCTGGCAACAGGAAATTTGACAATTGCGGTTAATTTTTTTAATCTGATAAAGCATGATTGCCCATCCCGAAAATACTTGTGTTGAAATTCAAGCCTCGCTGACCCGTTCCGGGTTATTTACGGAAGGTTCTTCTGATTTGGGAAACAGCTGGCGGATCTCGCCAGAACCGTTTTTTCTCTCCCCAGAAGATACGGAGTTTTTTCATCAGCTTGGCCCACATCTCCTAAAGTTTTACAGCTCCTGGAATGATCTTTATCTGGAAAGTGTCAAAGGAACCAAATGGTTCGCTCAATATCTCGATGCGGGGAAACCTAATGAGCTAGTTGAGTTTGGCAGAATGAAACGCTTTCGACGAACCCTGCCATCTATCATTCGACCTGATGTGATTGTGACAGAAGATGGATTTGCTGTAACGGAACTGGACTCAGTTCCCGGTGGGTTCGGACTGACGGCTGAACTCATGTCCTTATATAAAGATCCTTCCTGGAAGATTGTTGGCGACTCCGAGGGTGGAATCCCGAAACAATTTTATCAAATGGCCGAATCTCTGGCTAAGCAAGAAAAGCCTTGTGTTGCCATTGTCGTCTCGGATGAAGCGGGAGACTATCGAAGTGAGATGGAATGGCTTGCAACCCTGTTAAATAATAAAGGCTTGCCCGTTTATACCGTTCATCCCAAAGAGATTCAATTTCGAGAAGAAGGACTGTTTATCCTAAATAACGGAGAGTGGCTTCGGATCGATGTCTTGTATCGTTTTTTCGAGTTATTTGACCTCAAAAATATCCCAAAGTCTGAGTTGATGATGTACGCGGCAAAAAAAGGTCAGGTGGTGACCACCCCCCCTTATAAGACCTGTTTGGAAGAAAAACTCAGTTTTGCCTTGTTCCATCATCCATCCCTGAAACCAGATTGGGAAAAAGCATTGGGTTCTGAAACTTTTAACACCTTATCCCATCTAATTCCAGAGACTTGGATTCTGGACTCCAATCCTCTACCTCCTTACGGGGTTATCCCTGGATTGCAGCTAAGAGGTGCTCCCGTTCAGAATTGGCAGGAAATGATGGATTTGACCCAAAAAGAACGGGAAATGGTTATCAAGCCCTCGGGTTTCTCTCCAGAATCATGGGGAAGCCGGGGAGTGGTAGTGGGACATGATGTTTCAGGGGAAATCTGGCAGGAAACATTGACGAAAGGTTTGCAAAGATTTCCCGACCAAACATCGATATTACAAAAGTTTTATAAAGGGAAACGAGTGCCCATTTCCTATCTAGACCGAAACTCCGGCCAGATGGAAACCATTCAGAGCCGAGTACGACTGACCCCTTATTATTTTGTGTCAGAAAATACTACTCATCTGGCAGGCATTTTGGCTACACTTTGCCCTCAGAATAAAAAGAAAATTCACGGTATGGCGGACGCAGTAATGGTACCTTGTGCCACAAGAGATTAAAGGTAAATTAGAAGTGATGAAACTCTATAATTTAGATGGGTGCGGTTACTGTGCAATGGTTAGAGAAGTTCTAGCCGAAATGAGCCTGGAGTATGAGAAAATTGAAGTTCCTTGGCCCCATCAGGAACGCAAGGAAGTTTACAAGGTATCGGGGCAATCTACAGTCCCGGTTTTGGTGGATGGAGAGACCATCCTTGATGATGAATATGAAATCATCGACTATCTTAAAAAGACTTACCCTGTTAATTCTTAATTCCCCATAATGTAAGGAAAAAACATGGAGCCTTGGCAAAAACAACTCAGCCAGAGCGCGGTAAAGATTGAAGACCTGCCTTTTATTCCCGAATCTCCAGAGTATCGGGCAAAGCTTAAGAAGGTAGGAGAAATCTACCCCATACGAATTAATTCTTATTTCCTGAGTCAAATTCAGGGTCCCAATGATCCCTTATGGAAGCAGGTAGTCCCCACTCCTGAAGAATTAGACGACCTTATTGAGGGAGAAACACTGTTATCCGATCCGCTAAATGAAGAAGGCGATATGCCGGTCCCCGAGTTGGTTCACCGCTACCCAGACCGCGTACTGCTGATGATCAATAATCAATGCCCCATTGTATGCAGATTCTGCACGAGAAAACGAAAAATCGGTTTTCCCGGAATCGTCACACGAGAAACTCTGCGACAAGGAATTGAATACATCCGCAATAATCCAGAAGTCCGTGATGTAATCATGTCCGGCGGAGATCCACTCCTCGTTCCCGATAAGGAACTGGACCGGATTCTCGGTGAACTTAGGTCCATCCCGCATCTCGAAATCATTCGTATTGGTACCCGGGTTCCAGGAACTTTGCCTGCCAGAATAACGGAAAACCTTTGTTCAATATTAAAGAAATACCATCCGCTATATTTCAACATGCACTTTAACCACCCTGCGGAAATCACTCCTGAAGTGGAAAAAGCCTGCGCTATGCTTGCAGATATCGGTATCCCTTTGGGCAGTCAGACAGTGTTGCTAAAGGGAGTCAATGATAATTCCACAACCATGAAAGAATTGATGCTGAAATTGCTGAAAAATCGCATTAAACCCTATTATATTTATCAGGCCGATATGACGGAAGGGACCGACCATTTCCGCACATCCGTACAAAAAGGACTCGATATACTCAAAGACCTCATGGGTCATACTTCTGGAATGGCGGTGCCCTATTTCGTGATCGATGCACCAGGCGGAGGCGGCAAAGTTAGACTGCTTCCCAACAGTGTTGTTGAACACAATAAAGATGAAGTGGTCATCACCAATTATGAAGGAAAAGTTTTCCGTTACAGCCAACCCAACGGAAAAAATGGATCTTCAAACGGGTCCTCCAAAAGCAAAGCTAATCTCCAGGATATGTGCCAACTGCCTGCCTGAACAAATCCAAACACTCCGATTTTCTGATAGAATCCACTAGACAATGAAGGGCTGCCACAAGGGGCTGGGCTGATTTACAACCACACTATCGGAGCCAGGCTAAATTTTGAACCGTTATCAAATACTAAGAGAACCTCTCCTGCTGTTTCTTGTTGGGGCCTGCCTGAGCATTGCACAGTTCGTGATGATTCGCGATTTTGTCACCATATTATACGGAGAAGAAGTCGTAATTATTCTGGTAACCGCGGCTTTTTTTCTGGGACTCTCCATCGGTTATTTTCTATCCCTGAAATTTTCAGAAAAATTTTTTGAGAATTCGTTTCTCACCATTGCATTTCTCCACCTGACGTTTCCCTTCTCCTACAGGATGTTCGCGGTAGGAATAGCAGATTCAAATATGAACGGATATTGGTACGTAGCCCTAATGTTTTTCTACGCCTTGATATTTAGTTCTATCTTCGCGGTTTTTTTGCCACGGCTAATAAATAAAAACACATCAGGCCAAACTACCACCGTACAAAAATTGAAAGTTCTATATTCCATGGAACTAATAGGCTTCGCGGCAGGGTTTGCCATCGTTGGCTTAAGTTGGAATAAGGGTGTCGCATTTATCATTCCTATTTACTGGGCCCTACTGGCAGTTGTCATTCAACTGGCACTGCAAAAAAAGTCCTGGACGGTAGCTTTTGTTTTAATAGCTGTTATCGCTGGCAGTTCCATCAAACAAATAGACGAACGTTCCACCGCCCTGCTTTATGAGTACAAACACCACCTTGATGAGGCCGAAACTCTGTTGACCATCAACTCTGCTTACCAGAA
>JABJCF010000220.1 GCA_018665625.1 Nitrospina sp.
ATGGTTTTGCGTAACTCTTGAAGCCATCCAGGATGCTGTCGAAAAAATCAAGGATGGCACAATCACAGACTATCAGTTCAACATCAAAACGGGTTCACTGGAGAAACATTAAATGTCAGCATGGCATTTTCGATTGTTTCTTTGCGTGCATATAAGACGATTTAAAGTGGCTTTTACAGAAAGACCACCGGTATATCTTGATCCTGATTCAGAAGTTCAGAGTGGAACGAGGGGAAGAGGCATCAGGCGAGAGAATCCGTCAAATTGTCCATTGAGGAAACTTTGGATGGTTTGCAAAAAGAGCCTTTTAATAAGGATCTCTACCAGCAGAAATGTAATGTGGTTTTTCAGCACGTGTATGAGTCGTATTTCAGGCAAGGGCAGAGTTTGTATGGTTAGGGGAAATAGATAATGGCTACCAATAAGGAAATTTTTGATCGCATACAAGACCTCTTGCATACAGCGTTAATAGGTTACCTGAATATGGTTACGGAGGGGGAGAGATTAGAAAAGTTTCTAAAGCTGTCCTATGTAAAAAAGAATGATAAGAACCTTCATGCAAAAGTAGTAGAAAAACAAAAACTAAGAGGTGTGTACGAGGATGGAAAAAAATTTGGAGTGCCATTTCCCGATGGTTTAATTGTGCTTAAGGATAGTTGGCGTAAAATTGTTGAAAAGAAAATATATGAAAGAAGGTATGACGAGAGTTCCAAGTATTATATTAATGAAGCTATCGGTATTAGAAATAAATATGATGGGCATAGCCTTGAGGGAGAAATTTCATTAGAAGAAGTATTTAGAATTTTTGATACATTTTACAGGTTAGCAACAGTTATTGAATGTTCCTCAGAGCTTTTGACTGAGATTTATGTGGCTCGAAGGGGGTTTGGTGAAAAGCTGTTTCCTGCTCCGACGAAGGAAATCCAAGGCGGCGATGAGGACCTCAAGCGCAGTTCAAGTGAGTTAGAAAAAACACAAAGGAAGGGAGTCGGAGCGAAAAAAACGATTCAAGGGAAAGGTTATTCTGTTGAGGTTGAAATCTTAGGAGAAGTTCCAAATAGCGAAAAGGTTTTATCTGTTCCTGCCGAATTTACATATGAATTGATTCAGAATTTCAAAATCTACTCATGCCCAAATGAAGACCCACATTACGATTTTAATCCCACAAAACATATTACTTTCCGCGATAAAAATGGAGAGATGCACTCCATTTATCAAATAGAAAAAATTATTATAGTGCATGATTTAATAAAAATGTTGAAGTCTTCAAAGGGTGGTTCTAAATACGTTTTTGAATTGGTTAGCAAGGTTTTTGATAAGAGGGGTGAGGTATTGCCAGGTGAGTTGAAGAGATTAAAAAAGTATTGCCAAGACGAAGATTTTGGGGCGTTTTTTGCCTTTTATAATAATAGTAATCGCTTTTACCTGTTGTCTGATGAGGTTCAACATCTTTCAGTGCCAAAGCCATTCACCGAGAGAAAAATTCCAAATGTGAGTAGGCGTGGTTCTAAAAGAGAAAGATTAATTCATACTTATTTTGATCTTTCAGAATTTGAAACTTAGGGGTTATTTTGCATGAAAACTGGCGAAACAAAAGTCATAGCCGAAAGAGAAACCGGTAATTATATGAATGTCATGAACTGGTCTGAGTATCTGGTCCTGGAGAAACTGAAAAAAGGTCAATTCCGTCTGGATACAAGGAGAAATGAGGTCATCGAAGAAACACACTACTACTGCTCTGAGAATGAATTAATAGACGACGATGGGAATATGAGCATACCCACTAAAATCGACGGCAAAGATGTTTATGAAGATGACGGCTACCTTTATGGGTACAACCTTGTGCAAGTTGATGATTATGATGTTGAAGTCATCTTCACCACACCAGAACAGGGTTCCGTAGTGGACTGGTGTAAGAAGCACGAGTGGGATTATGATCGGATTGTTAAGTCTTTGGTTGAGGAGTGTAGCGGTTCCAAGCAATTATCCAAGAAAAACCCTGCTAAGAAGAGGTCTGCTCCAAAGTCTAAAAAACCCCCTAAAAAAGTTCGATCTCTGTCTCCAGAGCAAGCGAATATGATCAATGAGTTGTACAAACTCAAGGTATCTACCTACAAGAAGTCTTCCGATCAGGCGCAGCAGTCGCAGCCGCAGAAAAAAGACAGATCGCTGTCCCCCGAAGAGGTGAAGATGCGACAGGAACTCTGGAAAATACGAGAGGCCAATTACAAAAAGTATGCTGACGAGAACAAGAAAAAGTAGATGTATAAAATCGATGCCTACAATATAAGCGAAGAATTTCTTGATGCATGGCGTTTTGCTGGGAAAAACCTTACCAACCAAGGCCAAGGTTCATTAAATTGGATACGGGCGCACCTCCATCAGCCTTTTGATGACCACCTATCATTTAGAGTTGGAAATCAGATCTTCTCTGTTTTAGTGGA
>JABJCF010000221.1 GCA_018665625.1 Nitrospina sp.
CCGCTTTTTAGGCATGATGTGAAACGGCAAATTCATCAGTTGGGAAAGTTGGTGACCAATGCGAATGCCTTGGGTTTCGCACCCTACAACCACATCAAATTTTCCGTGTTTCTTCTGCCAGTCCAGGAGTTTTTTAAGAAGTACTTCGCAATAAGCTTCATTCATAGAATCCGACAATTCTCCATACTCATAGGTATAAGAGGATTTGACGCCAGAACTGAGTGTAAAACTTCCTTTATGAATTATTCTTGAGAACACTTTCTTTAACTCCTAATTAAGTAAACGTTTATATCGTTGTCTTTTACTTTTCCGGCCAGCCGTATTTTCCAACCAGGGGGACAAATTTACAATCGCCAATTTCCTTCTTGCTCAACTTGCCGCCTTTTTTAGTTAAAACAACCAGCTTTTGCTTGTCCGCATCCCCTGCGGGGGCTACCAACCTTCCGCCTTCTCCCAGTTGGTTGATCAGGGCTTCTGGAATTTCCCTGGCTGAAGCCGTGACCATAATTGCGTCAAACGGTGCCTGATCCGGCCAACCATAAGTTCCATCAAACATTTTGAAGACGATATTTGCGTACCCCAATCCCTCAAGAATTTTCTGGGCGGTGCGTGAGAGCGCATTGATACGCTCTATGGTGAAAACCTGCGCGGCCAACTCAGCCACTACCGCAGTCTGATAACCTGACCCGGTGCCAATTTCCAGGACCCGCTCATCCCCCTTCAACCCTAAAGCTTCTGTCATAGCTGCAACAATATAAGGTTGGGAAATTGTCTGGTTTTCTCCGATGGGTAAGGGCGTGTCGCCATAGGCTCGATGCTGCAAAGAATCGAGCGTGAATAAATGACGAGGTACCCGGCTCATAACCTCGAGCAGGCGCAAATCCCTTATGCCGCGATCCCCAAGTTGTTCTTCAACCATTTTTCGACGCTGTCCCGCGTGCGCATGGATCGCGTCAGGGTTCACTCGATTCATAGAGTCTTTTTCAGAAAATGTTTTTATTGAAAAGCAGGTCGCTCTTCAAAATTCAGTTTATGGGATGGATGTTGTCCAGATCTTCAACTTCTCGCCCTGAACCCGGCAACGAGCCAAGATCTGGGTCGGGCAAGGCATCCAACATTTTAGGGTTTTGGTAAAATACCCACTCCCAACGATCTTTCCGCTCATCGTATTTCAGGAGGTATATATTATCGTCGTCGGCTTTGATTTTGAAGTAGCGAGAACCTTCTCCATACCAGCGGTCAATAATCTCTTCCACCTTGTAACGACTGTTACTCAGAACGAAGGCCACCGGTCTTTCATTTAACTTTGAGGATGTGTAACACTCTACCTTTAACATGAGGGCATGTTATGACTTTCAACATGAATTGTAAACTATTTTCTCCACCCTCAGGTCACCTGTAAATCTGGTAAAATTTGTGTCATTCGCTCCGCAGACCGACTCCCCCATTCCGAATCTTTTATTGCTATAATCCTCATTGAATCAAACCTTGCAAAAACCCATTAAAATCATGCCCACGCCGCAGAAAAATAAAATCGAAGAGCACTTACGAGCCCTTATTGGAGAAAGAAATCCTTTCACGGAACCGGGTCATCTGGAAACAGTCCGCAACTATATTGCAACCCAATTTGAAAGTTTCGGACTTTCCGTGACAGAAGATGCAGTCGACTTTGAAGGTAGTCGGTCTTTTAACATTTTGGGCAAAAACACCAAATTAGTAGCAGAATCATTTGTACTTGCCGCCCATTACGACACCAAACCCGGAACCCCAGGTGCCGATGACAATGCCAGCGCTGTTGCAGCACTTTTAGAAATCGCACGCTGCCTTGCAGGGGACTCCTTTCGAAGCCCTATTATTTTTGCCGCTTTCACTTTGGAGGAATATGGGTTTATCGGGTCACACCATTTCATAAAAAGTGCTGGCGCAAGAAATGAAACTTTCAGCGGAATGATTTCTTTGGAAATGTTGGGATACAAAAACACAGAACCTAACTCCCAAACCTATCCCCCTTATGTTGATACTGAAAAATATCCTGATAGAGGCGATTTTATTGCAGTGGTCGGCAACGAGCCCTCGGCTCAGCTTGCCCATAGTCTCGCCACTGACATGAAACAACATGTCCCTTCTTTAAATGTCGAAACTTTAGTGGTTCCCGGAACAGGAGAAAACTTCAGCGAAGTACGACTTAGCGATCATTCTCCCTTTTGGGATGCTGGGATCCCCGCAGTGATGGTTACCGACACAGCATTTTTTCGGAATCCGCATTACCATCAACCCTCTGATACCTACGAAACATTGGATGTGGAGTTCATCCAGGAAAATGCAGAGGCCGTGGCAGAAACTTTAAAAATATTGCTCAACAAATAAACCGCATGAAAAAAAATAAAACCGATAAATCAGCCCCACCTAATAAAACAGAAACCGAACCACCTTCACCAAAGATTAAAAAACGTTCGTTAGCTGCAACTCTTTTTCGCGGCTCGGTTTATTTTGTCTTATTTATCTTTTTATTGCTTGCCGGGGTCGGCATCGTGTTGGAATATTATTTTCCCGCCGAAGAGGTTCGGGTTTTCGCAGAAAAAGAAGGCACCAAACAGCTCAAGCTTCCTCTTTCCATAAAAAAAATTAAATTCAGTCTATTGAGTGGCGTTCGCATTGATGGAGTAACATTGGGCCCCACTTCAAAACCTCTCGCAAGTGTCCAAACTGTGGTGCTGGGTTACGATCTCTCCCAGTTGTTACAAGGCAATCTTGTCATCAATCAGGTTCTTGTCGACCAACCGCAACTAAACGCAATATCAAAAAAAGGGGTGTGGAATTTTCAACCCCTATTGGATCTTAGTGGCCCAAATAAAACCTCCCCTTCAGGCGGCAGCACACCATTACCCATTGCTGAAATTAATCTACAAGAATTTCAAATTCGCAATGCAACTGCAAAGCTGGTCATGGACGACCATCTTTCTGCCCATATAAAAGGGCTCAGCGTGGAAGCCAAGGGGAAGGCCCGCTCAGATGCAATTGATCTGCAATTGAGGGTTTTCATGAAACCTGATCAAACAGCGAATATTTTATTTGACCAACAAAAAGAAAAGTTACACTTCCAATCCCACACCGCTGTAGATTTAAATTTCTCGGCTAAAGATTTAAACAAGCTTAATGTTTCTGGAAGTTTTGGTTTAAATAAAAATCAAATTATATTGGGTGACACTCTACCCTCCCCTGATTTGAAAGGAAGTTTGTCGGCTGAGTTGCAAATCAAACCTGAGCTAATAAACCTGTCTGCATTTTCTCTAACGCTAGACAACAAAAACGAAATTCAACTCTCAACCAAAATAAAAAACTTTTCAACTCACCCGCAAGTCGAATTAAATATTAAAAAAGCTTCTTTCCAACTCACCGATATTCTGAAATGGGGAGCAAAATGGATCCCCCCTCTTTCCGGAAAGGGAACTCTTGAAGCTAAAAACCTAAGCGTTATCGCGCAACTTCCTAACATGAAACCCGAAAGCGTTGTGTTCAATGGAGGCTTGCTTTCCACAAAGAATCTGGACGTGAAGGCTCCTGATTTCCAAATCGAAAAAATGGATTCTTCTCTAAAGATCAATGAGGTCTCTTTAAAAAATGGAAAACCAGTAAAATTTTCCGCAGACTTAAAAGTGCTACTTGGCAAAGGTCAAGCGAAGGGAATCCGCATCCAAAATTTGAAACAATCTTTTAATCTCATAGCGCAAGGGTCTGACCTTTCACAAATAAAAACGAGTTTTAAAACCGAAATCGAATCATTGCACTACAACCATCCCCTTTCGAGTCAAGCCAATCTATCCCTTCACACAGAAGGGTCTTTAAGTGGCAACTGGAAGCAAGGAGATATTAATATAAAAAACATTTCATTTAACTCCGGCGAAATGCTTGAAGGGACTGTCTCCGGGGAAATCAAACAAAAAAAATCTTTTCAACTTCAGCAAAACTTGTCCCTCAATATTGCAGAGGTTCTGAAAATTTTGCCTAAAGAATTTTCAGGAAAAATCCCCGAGATTCAAGGATTGAGCAAAACACAGTTTTCTTTTTCCGGGACCCTGAACCCAAACTTCTTACCCACTAAAGTAAGCGGAAAATCCCAAATCACTCTGGAAAGGTTTTCAGCAAAGCTAGAAGAACCTTTCCTCCAAGTCGATGATTTGAATACCAAGGTCGAGTTCCCTGTGACTTACCTGGCAGAAAAAGGAGTAAAAATTCCCACCTTGACTATAAATGCCAACCTGAAAAACCTTGATGCCTTAAAAAATTGGAAGCTCACTGATTTTTCGGCGGAGTCAAAATTCCTGACTGACTCCTATTATAATCTCAAGCCTGATTTCGGCACACTGCCCATTAAACTGGACTCGCATATCAAACTCGGCAATTTGCATTCCGCCCAACCAGAACTTTCAGTCTCGGATTTCTCAACTAAAGCGCATTTAAAAGGAGACTTGCAATCAAACGATTTTCGCAATGGCCACCTGAATGGAGAGGTTTCATTTAAAAACATAAAGGCGTTGAAGAAATTGCGAGTGGGAGAAGTCGCCTCACAGTTTTCCTTGCAGGTTCATGACAAATCTTTATCACGAATTCGCTTATCGCAAAAAACCAAAATCACCTCCATAAATGAAGACGACCTCAAACTAAACCTGAAAGAATTGGATATTGAATCACTGACTCGCAAAAACTTGCAGAGCGGAAACTTTGATCTCGATAATTTTCTTTTCCGTGCAACCGATTTAATGGCTTTGCAATTAAAGGGAAACGCAAAAAACTGGGGCGAATCTTTTAATCTTGAAAGCACAGTCGACCCATTGCAGCTCGCATCGGTTTGGAAGCAACTTCCTGCAAACATGAAAAAGGACTTTGGGCTAACAGGGGTTGATGGCACTGCTAAGTTTTCTATCAAAGTTCAAGGGAGCTTACCCCCTGCTAAAAACCCCCAATCCGACAAAGATTTAAAACCATTCATGCAGTGGGAAAAAATATTGGCCTCTATCAGCCCGAACAGTCCCCCTCCCATAGAATTAGCGGCACAGTTTCAATTAAAGAATGGCAAAGCAAATCACTTCGAAAAAAAGATTCACTCTGTAAATTTGGATACCCAAATAAAATTTAAAAATAATTCTGCAGAAGCCGCTGGAAACGCTACAGGAAAACTGCTGGATAATAAATTTTTCGAAAAACTCCCATTACAACCCGAATTTAAATTTCAGTACCAACTGAAAAATCTCGACACTCTTATTCTCGCCAAACATCAACTGAACCTAAAAAACAGAGGGGTTCGCCACACGGTTCAAGGAGAACTCGGTGGACTCAAATCTTTTCTAAAAGGTCCACTTAATCCCGAACGGCTTCTAAAAAATATAAACATCTCCTTGAAAAACGAAAACAACCTGAACATAACAGAAGCTATGAAAGCTGAGTTTCTTGAAGATATTAAAGCAACGGGAGAAATGTCTTCCAGTTTCGAGATAAATCAGGCTGCCGGGAAAAATATAAATCTGCAAGGCCGAATCGGATTCAACCAATTTACCGCTGAAACCCCTACAGGGATGGCGCTGAAAAATTTGACTGGAAACTTCCCATTCAGCAAATCTTTTTCATTAGATAAAGACGTCATCCCCCAAGAATCTTTTTCCCCTTCGAAAAAAAGTTTTTTCAAGCAGTTGAGGGATTTTTCACGTTACAAAAACAATATCCAAGTGGACTCCCTGGAGGTGGCAGGCCAGCGGATTGCCAATATTGGAATGGACATGGTGTTCAAGGATAATCGGCTCACAGCAGATAAGTTTATGTTGGATGTTCTAGGTGGAACGGTGGGTGGAAACTTTTCTTTTGAACAAACGGAAAAGGGGCCCACTCTGAAGTTTGTCACAGAGTTCGCCAAAATAGATTCCTCCCGTTTATTGCCAAAGACCCAGGAACAAAACATCGATTCAAAAATTGATGGCAATATGGAAATGGCAATTCAGGTAGATGCTGCTGATGTTTCTCTGGACGAATTACTATTAAAAATCGCTATAACAAGAATCGGTACAAAAACCCTCGATCGATTGCTTCTTTTTATTGATCCCGAGGAAAGTAAACCGGCCATTGTAGATACCCGGGCAAAACTCAAACTTGCCGCACCGCATCGTGTGCTGATATCTATTGAAAATGGCAATTTGAATTTGGAAGCCTGGTTGAAAAGTGACTTGTTTGGAATTATAAAAGCACCGGAATTAAAGAGAATTCCTGTGGCAGGATTAAAACAATTTGAGGCGATCAATGAGCAATTGCAATCACTTCAAGCAACACTAAAGATATTAAATATTATTGCAGCCAATAGAATTTTATTCGAAAACCAGGAGATGGTTTTCAAAAACTAACTGACTACCGGCGATCCCTTCCTCTCTGTCCACCACCCTGGTTACCTCTGTTTTGCCCGTCTTGTTGTCGTTGTTGGCGTTGACCTTGAACATTGCCCTGCCCACCCTGTCTCTGCTGACGTTGACCGCGAACATTGCCTTGTCCACCCTGTCTCTGCTGGCGTTGCCCGCGAACATTTCCCTGTCCATCCTGTCTCTGCTGACGTTGCCCCTGAGCGTTTTCTCTCCGGTTTTGACGCTGGCCCTGAGCATTTTCGCGACGACCTTGTCGTGCATCTTTTCGACCTTGACGGTTTTCTTTAACATTTTCCTTTCGGTTCTGGCGTCGATCCTGCTTTGCATCTTTTCGACTCTGACGGTTTTCTTTAACATCTTCGCGCCTGTCTTGCCGTTGCTCCTGTTTGCCCTCGCGACGTTCCTGACGGTTCTCTTGAATATTTTCTCGTCTATCCTGTCGTTGCTCCTGTCGTCCTTCCCGACGTTCCTGGCGATTTTCCTTAACGTCTTCTCTTCTGTCTTGACGACGGTCTTGTCTTGCATCCTGACGTTCCTGGCGATTTTCCTGAACGTCTTCACGCCTTTCCTGTCTCTGCTCCTGGAAATTTTCCCGTCTTTCTTCTCGCTTTTGTTGAATTTCTTCTCGACGCTTTTGCTGTTCTTCCTGCCTTTGCTTGCGCCTTTCTTCAAAAGCTTCTCTTCGACTTTCTTCTGTGTCTTCGAGTGCAATCTGGCTCCAACCCACATCCGCATTTAGCCCGGCAAAAAGTATTGCCAACAATAAAATCCATTTACAGGCTTTCATAAATCCTACTTTCCTTTAGAGAAATACTATTTAGAGGATTGTTTGTTTAGCTGACTCATAACCGTTTCGGTTTCCGCTTCCACTTCTTCACGCTTCCGCCATTCCCACACCTTTAAATGCGCTCCCATGTAATAGGTATGGTCGAGCAATGATTCTCCATCCATAACACCCCAGCGCCCATCTTCAACCTCGGTCAAGGCTTCGTAAATTGGATTTTCTACTGATGTAAAAAGTAACTCCATATCGGGAGGGGTAATTTTTTTTTCCAGCAATATTTTTACTGAAGAGTCGTCAATTTCATAATCTGGCTGGATATCTTTTAAGGCTTCTTCTTTTGATTTTCCACCCTGAGTCGCCTCCTGCAATTTTTCTTCAATAGCTTTATTGCGTTTCGCGAAAGGGTAATGAGTAAAACTCAGGCTTTTGCCAATATGAAAATCCAAATCTGGAAAATAGAGGTAGGACCAATCTTCAAAATCTACTTCTACCCCATCAGATATCTCCAGGCTTTTAGCTTTTTCAGGGGACTCAACAAGCATCTGATTATATGTTTTCACGAAATCCTTCATACTTTCAAATACCACTGCGTGAAAAAAGGAATTCATTCGATACCAGTTATTTGTGGAGTTTTGACTATTCATTAATTTTCTAAGCATCAACATCAGCGTCTCTGCATCAGCAAATTGATGAGAAATAGGAAAAACTGTTTTCAGGTATTGAGATAGTTTTTCACTTTCAGAAGAATCTATATTTTCCTGCAACTGGTTTTTGGTGTATTCCAAAGAGTGCTTAACCAAATTTGCATGGTTCAACTTGCGTTGGTAGTCCATATACTGTTTCAATTCATCATTTTCACTCTCTTTGGAGTTTGCAGGTTTGTTCTGGGTAATGTCTAACGCAAAAGCTAACATATAAGGTTCTCTTCCAAATTGTTTTTGAAGGCACGTTTATAGGGAATACCCCACCCGCCTGCCATGGGCCGTTAATTTAAATATAATGAATAGATTATAAGATAATTTAAAATCTCTTCCCTGTCAAACGAGAGCTACAGTCCCCTGGGTATGTTTCAATATCTATCAATGGCAAACAAAAGTTATCTCAACATGAAATGGGCCATTGCTAAATTCGCACCGGGCGTAGCCCGGAGGTTGACAAGGATGGTGGGGTCTGATAGCGTAAATCCTATTGTTTTGACTATTTAAAAATCTTTTTTGGATGCAAAAAACGTATGCCTTGGGATGATTTACACGAATCTAAAGAGCCTGATGACAGGTTTAAAAATAGAGGTGGTCAAGGAGGTGGAGGTCAAGGTGGAGGACCGCCAAAACCGCCTTTCGAAATTCCGCAAATAAAAATTCCGCAATTCAAACCTTCCATGATTGTGGGAATCATTCTACTTTTACTCGTAGTCTGGATTATTCCCGGCACGTTCTACTTTGTAGAACCCGATGAAGAAGGTGTGGTGACTCGATTTGGAAAATTCAGCCGAACCACCTCACCCGGATTGCATTTTAAATTTCCTTCACCGATAGAGCATGCTGCCACTCCAAAAATCACACAGATCAGACGTGCTGAAATTGGATTCCGAGCCGCACAGGGAAGACCCACGCAAAGGGTACCGGCAGAGTCATTAATGCTTACCGGTGATCAGAACATCATCGACATAAATTTGGTTGTTCAGTATCGGATTATGGACTCGGTGCAATTCCTGTTCAATGTGCGTCGTCCCCATAAGCTGATTCGCGATTCAGCAGAAACTGTTATTCGTGGAATCACGGGTAGCAAAAAAATTGACGAAGCCCTGACAACAGGTAAAGCTGAAATCCAAGTCTTGGCGAAAGACCAGATTCAGGCGCTCCTCGATCATTACAAGTCGGGCCTGCAGGTAGTAACCATTCAGCTTCAAGACGTGCATCCGCCGGAGCAAGTGGCAGACTCGTTCAAAGATGTTGTTCGCGCCCGGGAAGACAAAGAAAGAATGATCAACGAAGCCCAGGGTTATCGTAATGCAGTCATTCCTGAAGCTCGCGGACAGGCTGCACAAATTGTCCGGGTTGCTGAAGGTTATCGCGAAGAAAAGATAAAAAGAGCTGAGGGTGATGCCAAACGTTTTCTTCAGCAGTATCAGGAATACAAAAAGGCTCCTGACATCACGCGGAAAAGAATTTATCTGGAAACCATGGAAGAAATCCTTCCAAGCATCAAAAAATTCGTCGTGGAAAAAAATAGCGGTAATGGCGTACTGCCAATCCTTCCGTTGGGTGGAAACTCTATTTTGGGAGGAAATAATAAATAATCATGAAACAAAATACTTTCATTATTGCAGCCGTTATCGCCATCGTCGTTCTTTCGTCATCTATGTTTACGGTACACATGACGCAAAGCGTCATTGTGCTCGAACTACAGAAACCTAAAGAAACGATTACCGAGCCGGGACTTTATTTCAAAATTCCTTTTTTTCAGCGGGTTAAATATTTCTCCAACCAGTTGTTGGATAACGATTCCTCTCCAGCTGAAGTTATCACCAAAGATAAGAAAAATTTATTGATCGATAATTTCACCATGTTCCGCATTGTCGATCCCCTGAAATTTCTGGAAACGGTTCGCGGCGAGCAGGGTGCCCGGGCGCGGCTTGACGATATTATTTATTCCGAATTACGAGTGGAAATTGGTAACCATGACCTAATCGATATCGTCACCGAAACACGAAACGCCATTATGGCAAAAGTAACCAAAGAGACTAATACTAAGGCCGCTGAATATGGTCTGGAAGTAGTAGAAGTAAGAATTAAACGCACTGACTTGCCCCCTGAAATCGCTAACTCCATCTTCAATCGAATGCGTACAGAACGTGAAAGGATTGCTATGGAATACCGTTCTGAGGGCAAAGAAGAGGCAACCAAGATCCGCGCTGAAACGGACAAAGAAAAAACCATTCTCGTTGCAGAAGCCTATAAGCAGGAGCAGGCTATTCGCGGTGAAGGCGATGGTTTGTCGACCAAAATCTATGCGGATGCTTTCAATAAAGACCCCAAATTCTACTCCTTTATGAGGTCTATGGAAGCTTATAAAAAGTCGTTGAAAAGCGACACCACTCTCCTAATGTCTGAGGATTCCGATTTTCTGGGATTTCTTAATAAGTCTAAATAATACCCCCAAACGGGGGTAGCAAAAAAAATGAGAACCTCTTATTATAGCGGTAGGAACCTTTCTCTTTTTCTATAAGGTCACATGAGAATACTCATTGTTGGAGCGGGAATAGTCGGGTTCAACCTTGCCCAGGAACTATCCCACGAAGGCCACGATGTAGCCATCGTGGATATGGATCTGGACCGCACACGACGGATCTCGGATACGCTTGATGTAATGGCCGTTCATGGTAACGCATGCCTGCCCAGCGTATTGGTAAAAGCTGGCATCAAGTCCACCGAAATGTTGATTGCCGTTACCGAAAAAGATGAGATCAACCTGCTAGCCTGCTTTCTTGCTTCTCGTTTTGAAGTGCCCAACCGATTCGCCCGACTGCGTGACATGGAATTTACCACCAACGGCGCCGTCCTTTCTCCGCAAGATTTATTTATCGATCAGGCGATCAACCCGCCGCAGATTATGGTCGAAACCATTCTGAAGTTTCTTGACACCCCGGGGGTTCTTAACGTCGCTGAATTCGCTGATGGAGAAGTCCTTTTACGCGAATTTGATGTCCCAGAAAATGCTCCCATCTCCGGGAAATCGATTCAGGACATTCGCGCCATCACGCTGTTGGATTCATTCTTTATCGTAGCCATCGTTCGCAATGGGGAGTTAGTAATCCCTAAAGATGAAGATATCATTCATGCTGGCGATAAGTTTTACACGCTGGTCGATAAAGAGTTTTTACCTTTTCTACTTCCCATGTTGAATAAAACCATGGATGAAGTTCAGAAAGTAATTATTTATGGCGCCACCCCCATGGCAATTCACCTGGCAAAAGCTATGGAGGAGGGAACTCGCGATGTGCGCATCATTGAACCATCCCGAGAATTGGCCCACGTTGCGGCAGATGTTCTAAAAAGAACCGTGGTCATGCATGGCAGCGGAACAGATATGGACCTGTTTAATGAAATTAACATGAAGGAAGCGGATTTCTTTCTGGCCCTTTCTGACGATGACGAAAATAATATCCTCTCTGCTTTATTGGCTAAAAAATATGGTGCGAAACGGGCTCTGGTTATTACTAACGACCCGGAGTATCTGCCCATTCTTGACTCCATTGGAATGGACATCACCATCAACCCACGCCTGATAACTGTCAGTGCCATATTGAAACATCTGCGAAAAGGGCGGGTGATGTCGGTATTCAAATTGATTGAAGATGCCGAGGTCATGGAAATTGGAGTGGAACCGGACTCCTCTATCGTCGACAAACAAATTTCAAAGATTAAGTTTCCCAAGGAAGCCATTATTGGGGCCATTCTCAGAAAAGGAGATATGCTAATTCCAAATGATGAAATCATTCTGGAAGCCGGTGACTCGGTCATTCTGGTTGCCCTGCCCGGGGCCATTGAAAAAATTGAAAAACTCTTTGACCGCAAGCGCTCCTTTCTCCCCTTCCGATGAATATCCAGGCAATATTAAATGTTGTTGGGGTACTGTTAATTTTACTTTCCGGCCTTCTTCTGGCTCCACTGGGCGTTTCTATGTATTACGACCACCCGGCCTTGGAAGGTTATATTTCGGAAACCTCTGCATTCAGCCTGACCTTTGGCTTTGGTCTTATAACGGGTCTTTTGTTCTGGAAGTTATTCCCATCCGGCATTGAAAAACTGCGCGACCGGGAGGGTTTTGCGATCGTCGCTTCATCATGGATGGCGATGTCTGCTTTTGGAGCTCTCCCCCTTTACCTGACAGGAATCTGCCCCAGCTACATCGATGCTTTGTTCGAAAGCACTAGTGGATTTACCACCACCGGCGCCTCTATCCTTATCGATATTGATGTAGTACCGCATGGGCTGCTTTTTTGGAGAAATCTGATGCAATGGGTGGGAGGGATGGGAATCATCCTGCTTTCTCTGGCCATTTTCCCGATGCTGGGCATCGGTAGTTTCCATTTATTTAAGGCAGAAATCCCGGGTGGCTCCACCGTCGAACAAATGCAACCCAGACTGGCCGAAACCGCAAAAATTCTATGGAAAACCTATCTCGCTCTAACTCTCATTGAAATTATTGCCCTACGTATTGGGGGACTGGATTTATTCGATGCCGTCTGCCATACCTTTTCTACTGTCGCCACCGGTGGGTTTTCACCGCACAATGGCAGCGTGGGAGTTTTCAATAATATTTATATTGAGGGAATCATAATTGTTTTCATGTTTTTTGGTGGAATCAACTTTGCTTTGCACTCTCAAATTGTGAGAGGAAATTTCAGCGGTGTATTCAAAAACCCGGAGTTTCGTGCCTATTGTTCCATGCTGGTTATAGGAATTCTTCTGGTTACCTGGGGGCTAACCCGGGTATCGCCAGAGGGTGATGCTGGAGAAGCATTCAGAAGCGCTGCATTTACAGTGGTGTCCATACAAACAACCACCGGATTTGTAACTGACGATTTCAACATATGGCCTGAGTATTTAAAACTATTGGTGTTGGGCATCATGATGATAGGCGGTTGCTCCGGTTCCACCAGTGGGTCTTTCAAAGTAATTAGGTTTATTATCCTGATAAAAATTATTTTAAGAGAACTTACTAAACTGGTCCATCCTCGGGCTATTTTCCACGTAAAAGTAGGCGATAAAACCATCGATCCGGACGATCTCTCCAATGTAGCCGCATTGACATTCTTATTTCTTGGGATTTCCGCACTCAGCGCGATGATGCTTTCATTCATGGGAGTTGATTTGACCACCGCAATATCTGCATCCATCGCTTCCCTGTTCAATATTGGCCCTGGATTGGGAGCTGTTGGTGCGATGGGCAATTATGCTTCTATCCCCGCAATGGGCAAGGGAATTCTCATAACCTGCATGTTATTAGGAAGGTTAGAAATTTATGGCATAATTCTTCTTTTATTGCCCATAGCCTGGCGCAAATAAGATTTGATTTTGCAAAAACAATAAATTAAAATTTCGTGTTCCCAGACAGAGCCCTTTTGGGAAAAAGGGTAATTTTTTTTCGCAATAAACATCACTCACTTGCTGGAATCTTTCGAACATAATTTTATTTATCAGGAAGATTATTAGAAACTCCAATGACACCCCTGATTTTCTAAGGAAATATAAAGAATGGAAACAAATCCTCTAAAAATTACCGAATTAGTACTTAGAGATGCCCATCAGTCGCTGCTTGCAACGCGAATGAAAACAGAAGATATGCTACCCATTGCAGAAAAGCTGGATCAAGTGGGTTATTTCTCTATGGAAATGTGGGGCGGCGCAACCTTTGATACCTGCATCCGTTTTTTAAATGAAGACCCCTGGGAAAGAGCTCGGGAACTCAAAAAGAGAATGCCCAAAACTCCCTTCCAGATGTTATTGCGAGGGCAAAATGCGGTAGGCTATCGGCATTATGCGGACGATGTTGTTGAGCGGTTTGTAAAACAATCGGTAGAAGTAGGTATAAATATCTTCAGAATCTTCGATGCACTCAATGATTTCCGAAATATTGAAACCGCAGTAAACACGGTCAAAAAATGTGGAGAAACGGTGGAAGGCTGCATAAGCTACACTGTCAGCCCTGTCCATAATATGGACCTATACATCAAGATGGGCAAAGACCTGGAAAACATGGGATCAGATATCCTTTGTATTAAAGATATGGCTGGGCTTTTGACGCCAGATGTGACCTCCACACTCATCACCGAGTTGAAAAAAAATGTAAAGCTTCCCATTCATCTGCACACACACGCAACAACTGGCCTGGTAGGAATGAACATGCAATGCGCAATCGATGCAGGAGTCGACATGGTTGACACTGCCATTTCTACCTTGTCTATGGGAACCTCTCACTATGCAACCGAATGTATTGTAGCTGCATTAAAGGGAACTCCACGAGATACCGGATTGGACCTAAACCTACTCGAAGAAATAAATGACTACTTTAAAGAAGTAAAAAAGCATTATTCCGAGTTTGAAAGTGACTTTAAGGGTGTTGATATTAATATCCTAAAATCCCAAATACCCGGCGGTATGATTTCCAATATGGAAAATCAATTGAAAGAACAAAATGCGCTGGACAAACTGGAGGAAGTGCTGAAGGAAGTTCCGCGTGTCAGAAAAGATATGGGCTACCCGCCTTTAGTCACCCCCACAAGCCAGATTGTAGGGTCGCAAGCTACTCTTAATGTTCTGACCGGTGAGCGCTACAAAATAATCACCAAAGAAACACGGCAATGCGTTATGGGCAATTATGGTAAATTGCCTGCACCCATTGATGCAGAGCTTCTCGCAAAAGTTGCAGGTGATAAAAAGATTACCGATTGCCGGCCCGCAGACTTGCTTGAACCCGAATGGGAGGGTGTTTGCAAAGAACTCGGTGACAAATACACTAGTGAGGAAGATAGGTTAACCTATGCCCTTTTTCAAAAAGTAGCTTTAAAGTTCTTTGAAACCCGAGGACAACCCCTACCTGCCAGCAAACCAGCAGCAGCAAAAGCAGCTCCTGCAAACACACCAGCGAGCCCAGCTTCGGCGGCACCTCAAGGTGGCTCATCAATCTATCAGGTTCGGGTTAATGGAAAAGATTTCACCGTTGAAGTGGCAATGGGAGGATCAGGCACAATGGCTCCCGCGCCTGTTGCTTCTGCACCTGCAGCAGCACCTGCTCCAGCGAGCAGCGGCGGCGGTTCTCCTCTCACAGCACCCTTGCCAGGATCTATTTTCGCGCTGAAATGCAACGTCGGCGATTCGGTCAATGAAGGCGATACCGTTTTGGTCATGGAATCAATGAAAATGGAAAGTGAAGTTAAAGCCCATCAGTCTGGAACCATTCAATCCATTCTTGTAAAAGAAGGTGATAACGTTCAGACCGGCGATCAACTGGTAACCATAGGATAATGGAATTTAGTTTCAGTTCATCTGCATCAAAAATAATTCATAGCACCGGATTTTTTAGTCTGGCCGTAGGCGATATTGTGATGCTGGGCGTTGCCTGTGTTTTGATCTACCTCGCCATCTGGAAAAAATTCGAACCTCTTTTACTTCTCCCCATAGGTTTCGGCTGCCTTCTCGCAAACATTCCCATGAGCTTGATGGCAAGCACCGATACCGGTGGTCTGCTAAATTTTTTCTACCAGGGTGTCAAACACGAAATTCTACCTCCGCTGATTTTTATGGGGGTGGGAGCCTTGACCGATTTTGGCCCCTTGCTGGCTAACCCTGCAACTCTACTTTTAGGCGCGGCGGCGCAAATTGGCGTATACATAACTCTGATTGGGGCTGTGGTCCTCGGATTCAATATGCAGGAAGCAAGTGCAATCGGGATCATTGGTGGAGCCGATGGGCCCACATCCATTTTTATAGCCAGTAAGCTGGCACCTCATTTACTAGCACCCATAGCCGTTGCCGCTTATTCCTACATGTCTTTGGTTCCCTTGATTCAGCCGCCGATTATGAAGCTGCTCACCACTGAAGAAGAGCGCAAGATCAAGATGGAACAGTTGAAACCGATCTCGCAAACAGTAAAAATTATTTTTCCGGTGATCGTGACTATTGTTTGTTGTCTCCTGTTACCTGGAGTAACTCCGCTTCTTGGAATGCTGATGCTTGGCAATCTGTTCCGCGAATCGGGAGTGACCGCTCGCCTCCATGAAACTACGGAAACTCATTTGATCAATATTGTCACAATTCTTCTTGCTCTCGCAGTGGGCTCATCCATGACTGCTGAATCCTTTTTGCGAGTCGAGACATTAAAAATTATCGTATTGGGTTTGTTGGCTTTTTCATTTGCTACGGCAGGCGGTTTGATGTTTGGGAAACTCATGTGCAAAATGTCAGGCGGAAAGGTGAATCCTTTAATCGGTTCCGCAGGAGTATCTGCCGTTCCCATGGCCGCCCGCGTATCACAAAAAGTGGGGGCAGATACAGACCCTACCAACTTTTTACTGATGCATGCGATGGGCCCCAATGTAGCAGGGGTAATTGGCAGTGCGGTTGCCGCAGGAGTGTTTATTTCTCTCTTTGGGGATGTCGGCGGAGCGATTGATACACACGCGGCTTTGGCACCTATAATCGGAAATCCAGAACCGGGCATGCAAGCACTAGCCACGGTGGTTGAAGCCGTTAAACAATAAAGGGAAAATAATGGAAGCCAGTATTTCAGCAGCCTTGAATGTTTCCATCCTAGCGATGGGTGTTATTTTTGTGGTGCTGGTCATTCTTATATTCACCATTAAATTACTGGTGAAGCTCATACCCTACGAGGCACCTCCAGCACCTCCAGCAAGGTCTGTCTCCGCTTCCAGCCCATCATCAGGCCAGGACGATCAGGTCGCCGCAATTACCGCTACTCTGGCAGCGCATATGGGCAAACGACCTGACGAATTCAGAATCGTCAACATACAATCTCATTAATCAGCCGAGCTCCAACACTCTCTTTTCTTATTTGCTTTCGTCTGCAGGGGATGTAGATGGGTTATCAATTTTAGGTAAGGATTCGAGAATTTCAACAGGGGCTTGAAGAAAGCCCTGAAAAATACCCACCACTTTTTTACCTAAAGAAGTAAAAGGAATGGATGAAACTTCCGGGTCATCAAAATCTCCTTGAACCTTGTAGTAAGTCTTCAAGAAACTTTTTTCATCTCCCCCTGTTATAATTTTTCCTAAAACAGGGATTTTAGTCAGGAACCTATCAAGTTGAGCAAGAGGCGCCACTCCAACGACTGCGTCCATTTGATTTTTTTTAAGATCGAAAGTCCCAACCATGGACGTTCGACGACCATTTGTTTCTAAAATAAAATTTTCTGTTTCAAAAATTCCATTCTTTGGAATGAAATCACCGGATATCTGTCTGAATGAAGAACTGTTGCTCTTCTTCGGTGGCAAGGCGCCTGGTACTGAACCGAAAAGCTTGTTGACTCCATACTTGATTTTTTCCTGATCCATCATGC
>JABJCF010000222.1 GCA_018665625.1 Nitrospina sp.
GTTTCAGCAGAGACGATGGTGATGGTAGGAAATATAATTTAATCCCACTCAATGCTTCTCAGCCAAGACCGACGCTCATTTATGAATATAAAGGATATAAACCACCTAAATATGGTTGGAGTGTGTCTGAAACTAAAATGCGAGAATATGATGGTTTAGGACTACTATATTTTCCAGAAGATAAAAATAAACGAATATACAAAAAATCGTATCTGGATAACTGGCCTGGTCAACCAGTAACATCACTTTGGTCTGATATTAAGTTAGTGAATCCAATGGCTCAAGAACGCCTAAATTACCCTACCCAAAAGCCAGAGTCACTCCTAACTCGTATTATAAAAGCGTCATCAAATAAGGAAGACATAGTTGTAGACTTCTTCTGTGGTTCTGGAACTACTTTGGCCGTAGCAGAAAACCTAGGACGAAAATGGATTGGTTCTGATTTGGGTAAATTTGCTATTCATACAACCAGGAAAAGGCTAATCAATATCCAGCGGAAATTAAAAACAGAGGGCGAAGATTATAGAGCTTTTGAAATTCTCAATCTTGGAAAATACGAACGTGAATATTTTGTTTCGGGTATGTCGGAACTGGATGAAACAGTTCAAACACAAATAGAAACCAATAAAGAAATCGCGTTTAATAATCTAATTCTTAATGCATACGAAGGAGAACCCATTTCCGGGTTTAGAACCCTCCGAGGAAAAAAAAATAATCGCATTATTGCCATTGGACCTGCAAATATGCCGGTGTCCAGACTGTTTGTAGAGGAAGTAATTCAGGAGTGCGTCGAAAAGGGAATTACAAAAGCTGATCTTCTTGCCTTTGAGTTTGAGATGGGCTTGTTCCCCAATATGCAGGATAACGCTTCAAGTAAGGGGGTCGATCTTGTAATCAAGCATATTCCAAAGGAGGTGTTTGACAAGCGGGCAGTTGATAAGGGAGAAGCTAAGTTTCATGATGTTGCCTATATAGAGGTTGTCCCAAGCATCAAAGGCAACACGGTTTCAATTAACCTTACAAATTATTCTGTTTATTACACCCAAGGTTCTGCAACAGAAACAGAGAAAAATTTAAAGAATGGCAAGGCGGCTATTGTTGTAGACAATGGTCAAGTCATTAAACTTTCCAAGGACAAGAGTGGAATGAATAATCCGAGGGAAGTGTTAACGAAAAAATGGGATGACTGGATTGATTATTGGTCAGTCGATTTTGACTTCGAGAGCAAAAAAGAAATTATTCGGGTTAAGGATTCAAAAACCAGTGAAGCAAAAGATATGTGGACAGGAGATTACATTTTTGAAAACGAGTGGCAATCATTCAGAACGCGACAGGACAGGTCTATCGAATTACAATCGGCGTTTTGGGAATGTTCTCCAGGCCGCAGGAAGATTGCCATAAAAGTTATCGATATATTTGGTAACGATACTATGAAAATTATTCCTGTGACGATAGGGGGTAAAGTCTGATGGCAATTCATAAAGATTTCCCAGTATCGCCACATGAAATTCTTGACCCTGAAATCAGATGGTTTCCTGCTGACGAGAGTTTAAGAGACAGCTCTTATGAAAAACTCATGCCTCCATTGGTCCCTGAACTTCGCAAAGAAGTAAAAAAGTGGAGAACTGGTGGATACCCCGATATAAGCAATACCAGTAAAACGTTATTAAACCATTGGTTCAACACACCTCACCCTATTACTCATGCGGATGGGACAATCTCCAACTTTGAATATTATTTTGCCCAACGAGAAGCTGTGGAGACAGTTATCTATTTGCACGAAGCAGTAAAGGTTGCTGACAAGTATGACCTCCTCCGATTCTCAAAAAATAATACGGTAGACCCGAAATTGTTTGAAGAGACTTGGCGAAGATATGTTGTGAAGATGGCGACCGGCTCCGGTAAAACCAAGGCAATGAGTCTTATCCTCGCATGGTCCTATTTTCATAAAAAATACGAGGAAGGTTCAGACCTATCCAAAAACTTTCTTATCATTGCACCAAATATTATTGTCCTCGACCGATTGAGAAATGATTTTGATGGATTAAAAATATTTTCAGAGGACCCGATCATTCCAAGTAATGGTGCTGAAGGAAAAAACTGGCACAGTGATTTTCAGCTTTCCCTACATATTCAGGATGAAGTAGGGTCAATCAATTCAAATGGGAATATTTTTCTTACCAATATTCATCGAGTTTATGAAGACAAAACTCCAACGCCAACGGCGGAGGATGATAACTCCATGGATTTTTTCTTAGGCAGTAAACCAAAGGGAAAAACAACCGATTCGTCAGTTGACCTGGGTCGTATAATTAGGGACATTGACGAATTAGTTGTGTTGAATGACGAAGCGCATCACATTCATGAAAGTGGGCTTGCCTGGTTTAAATCTATTCAGGATATTCATAATAAGTTGCTACAAAAAGGTTCACAATTATCTTTACAGATAGATGTTACCGCAACCCCAAAACATAAAAAGGGTGAAATTTTTGTTCAAACAGTTTCCGACTACCCTCTAGTAGAAGCTATTACCCAGAATGTTGTAAAACATCCTGTTCTCCCTGATGCTCCAAGCAGAGCAAAACTTACAGAAAAGAAAAGTTCGGTCTATGTAGAGCGTTACGGTGATTACATAGACTTGGGTGTTACAGAATGGCGCAAAGTTTATCCGGAACATGAAAAACTTGGAAAAAAA
>JABJCF010000223.1 GCA_018665625.1 Nitrospina sp.
AAACCCATATTTTGATAACAAAGCACCACAGAAACGAACTTGACAACCCATACTTCTTATGAAAAAAGTTGCAATTTTTTTAATAAACCTTAAGGGAGGCGGAGCAGAAAGGGTAGTCTCCTATCTTCTTAACGAAGGATTTAAAGGATTTGAGTTTCATCTTATTCTTTTGAAAAAAGAAATCGACTACCAACTTCCTCAAAAAGAAAATATCAAGATAGTTGACTTGGGAAACTATTTCGGTTCAAAGTATTTGAACGTTTTGGCAATTCCTTTTTTGACACAAAGGCTTAAAAAATATCTTGTGGAAAACAAAATACCAACAATACTTTCTTTGCTGAACAGACCCAATATCATCTCATGTATTTTAAAAAAAAATGGATGGGGAGGAAAAGTTATTATCAGCGAAAGGATTGATCCAGTTGCATATTATAATTCCGTACCTTTCGGCTTTTTTATGATCGGCTTGATAAAACGATATTACTCATATGCCGATGTGGTCACAGTAATTTCAAAAGGTATTGCTCATAGCCTAAAAAAATTAGGAATCTCGGATTGCAAGGTAATATACAACCCTATTTATATCTCCCAACAATCATCAAAGAAACGACCTGCCAACAAACCCTTTACCTTTATAAATATTGCGCGGCTGTACCAACAAAAAAATCATGCCTTACTATTAAATGCTTTTGCTGAATTAAAAAATGAAGATTGCAAACTTATTGTGGTTGGAAAAGGAAAGCTTCTTGACTCATTGAAAAAATTATCGATCAAACTTAGAATAGAAGGCAAGGTTAATTTTGCAGGCTATCAATCCAACGTAGAGTCGTATCTTGAAAACGCCGATTGTTTTGTTTTTTCTTCAGATTTCGAGGGATTAGGCAATGCTATTATTGAGGCCTTGAACGCTGGCTTGCCAGTAATATCAACTGACTGTCCGTATGGCCCAAGAGAAATATTAGCACCAGACACAGATGAGAGTTTACTGATTAAGGATCATATTGAATTTGCCCGCTATGGGATATTAACACCAATAAAAAAAATCCATCATTTGGCTGATGCAATGCGAGAAATAATGAACAATGAAGCCCTAAGAAAAAAATATCGCGATTTGGCGCCAGTAAGGACGGCCGATTTTGATATTAAGAAAATAAAAAAAGAATATTTTGATTTGTTTTAGATAAACTTCAGATAATTAACTATATTCATTATCCAGCCAACCTTGGAACATTAAAATACTCCAAAGACTATACTGCCAGTTCCTCTTTCCTGAAAGATGTTCTTTCCATTTTTGACGAATAGGAATAGGATTAAAAAAACCCTCCTGTGAAAGTCTTTGCTCACTCAAAAGATTTTCGGCCCAGTCGCGCAAAGGCCCACGTAACCATTCATCGATGGGCACACCAAAACCCATTTTCGGCCTCTCAATTAAATCGGATGGAACGTATTTGTATAAAATCTTTCGAAGAAGTCTCTTATTCGTTCCTTCGCCAAAATTTATCCTGTCAGGAATTTGCCAAGCATATTCTACAACCCTGTGATCCAATAGAGGCACCCTCGCCTCCAAGCTTACCCCCATGCTGGCACGATCCACCTTTGTTAAAATATCATCAGGAAGGCTAAAGAGGCTATCCATATACATCATCTGATGCCTGAAGTCCGAAATATGATCCCACTGACTTCCAGACTCAACAATATCTGGAAAATTAAATACACCTTTAACCAAGGTTGGCGCTTCTTTCCAATGGGAAATCATCACACTATATAACTCTTTTGGATTATTTTTTTCAAGAAGCTCTGCAAACTTTTGCAATTTATATCCAGGACTTCGAACCTTATAGGAATTGGGTAGAAGAAAATCGAAAGTTTGAAATAATTTATCCCAAGAACGAGGTGATAAACTGCTAATACCATTAGCTGCGAGTTTCCTAGCCCATAAAGGTCTTCTCTTTATTCTAGACCAAGCCCACTGCCCCCAAGCATAACGATTGTAACCCCCAAAAAGCTCATCGCCGCCATCTCCTGATAAACTTACTGTCACATTTTTTCGTGTGAGCTCTGAAACCAGATACATGGGGATTTGCGAAGAATCCGCAAAAGGCTCATCATAAAGCTGCGGAAGTTTATCGATAACCTCCATGGCCTGTTTTGGTGAAACATATAATTCCGTATGGTTCGTTCCCAGATGACGAGCAACCGCTTTTGCATCATAGGCCTCATTATATTCAGACTCAGAAAAACCGATTGTGAAGGTTTGCACGGGCCGATCGCCTAATTCTTGCATTAAAGCAACTATCAAGGAAGAGTCTACCCCCCCAGAAAGAAATGCTCCCAGTGGCACGTCAGAAATCATCCTCAGCTTCACCGAGTCCCGCAGCAGGTTTTCAAGTCCCTGACTGATCTCTTCCTCCGAGCCTGAGTGAGGATCAGCTAAACCTTGCGCAACTACTTCGTTCAGAGCCCAATAATTCACAGGTTCAGCAGGTTTCCCCGCGCTCATCTCCTTAGAACTAATGGTTAGAATAGTCCCCGGGGGTAGCTTATAAACATTCTTATAAATAGAAAAAGGCGCTGGGATAAAATTATGCCTCAGCAAAAGAGCTAAGGAATTGCGATCAATCTCTCTTTTAAAATCGGGGTGGTGACGAAAAGGTTTTAATTCTGAACCAAAAATGAAAAGGCCATTCGCCCTTCCATAGTAAAGGGGTTTGATACCCATTCGATCGCGAACCAAATGTAAAAGTCTTTCTTCCCTGTCCCATAACGTAAACGCAAACATGCCAACACATTTTTTCACCGCTACCTCCAAACCCCAATGGGCAATGGAGGCTATCAAAACCTCTGTATCCGAATGGCCTCGCCAAATTACACCCGCATTTTCCTTATCAAGTTCATTACGCAAAAATCGATGGTTGTAAATCTCACCATTAAAAACCAACTGATATCGACCACATTGAGAAGCCATCGGCTGATATCCTTCTACCGAAAGGTCCATGATGGATAACCGTCTATGG